>NZ_JBIOAG010000011.1:0-58310 GCF_043951795.1 Liberiplasma polymorphum
CTTACATTAAAAGAATTACTGCCTTTGACTTGGCAGTAATTCTTTTTTTTACATATGGGTATAGCTACTGTATTCTATCCCTAAAACAATCGTTTGACTAAGTGGTAAGAACGCAATACATGCAATAATTGTAAGTACTAAGATAATAAGTGAAAAACACCCTACTTCTTGCATTTTTATTCTCCCTTACAGTTTTTTTAGTAAATTAATGTAAAATTTAACACATTCAATAAAGTCGTCTTTGTGAATTTTTTCGTTTACGCCATGAATGGTTTTTAGTCCTTCTTTTGATAAACGCATTGGGCTAAATCGGTAAACATTTTCACTTATTTTATGATAGTGTCTAGAATCTGTAGTGGCCATCATAAGATAAGGGGTTGGAATGGTTTCTTCAAAGGTTTCATAAATTGTGTCTACGATTTTTTGATAATTTAAGTCTCTTTTAGATAATGACGGTGGGTCACTTAAATAAAGCGTATTGACTTGTATGTGATCATTGTTAATAATTTTTTTGATTGATTGAATGGTCTTTTCACCTGTTTGGTTTGTTAATAACCTGTAATTAATTCCAACACTTGCTTTTGTTGGTAAGACATTTATGGCTTCACTACCTTCCATCATTGTAAAAGCTTGGGTTGTTTTCATGAGTGATAATAATTCACCGCCTGAACGGCTAGCCATTTGTTTGACTAATGGTGAAAACACCCATAAGTTCGCAAATATCATTCTAATAATAAAACTTTTTGAATAGCGAGCAACCGTATCAAACATTGCGTATACACCTTCTGTTAAGGTTAGTTTGAAATGTTTGGGTTGATTAAGTTTAACAACTGCTTTAGACAGTTGTGTAATGGGGGTGTCTTTTGGCGGCATCGCTGCATGCCCTCCAGATGAAGATGCCGTAAGTTTTAAACTTAATACGCCTTTTTCACTAATGCCAATAACCGCAATAGATTCTTTTACGTTAGGAAATATATCTTTTACGACTGCGCCGCCTTCATCTAAAACGAGTGCTGGTTTAATATGGTGTTTATCTAAGTAAGCGACCATATTGTGTGCGCTTTTGCCATAAACTTCTTCATCGCCTGAAAAGCATAAATACAAATCTTCTTTAAATGTATACAGTTTTTTTAAGTGATGTTCTACGGATTCCATCACAGCACATAAGGTGCCTTTTGTATCGAGTGTACCTCTACCGTAAATATAACCCTCAATGATTTCACCTAAAAATGGATCATGTTCCCATAGTCCGTTTTCAGGGACAACATCAAAATGAGACATGAGCACCGTTGGGTGTTCATGGGCATCCCCTTTAATTTTAAAGATAAGTCCCATCGGTTCAATGCGGATAATTTCAGCGTGTTTTACAACAGTTTTATAGCGTTGCATTAAATATTCAATAAACATCTCAAAAGGTGCATTATCTATTTTTGATGGATCAACATGTGATATGGTTTTAAATTTTATCATCGCCTTTAGCGATTCAATTGCGTGCGTTTCATCTAGTTTAACTTTATGTTTTGGGTGAGATTGAAAGTTCTCTTTAAAATTAATGGTTCTAATGATGATAACACAAATAAGAATAAATAATA
Organism: Liberiplasma polymorphum; assembly: GCF_043951795.1. Lineage (NCBI taxonomy): Bacteria > Bacillati > Mycoplasmatota > Mollicutes > Liberiplasmatales > Liberiplasmataceae > Liberiplasma > Liberiplasma polymorphum. The sequence goes on from NZ_JBIOAG010000011.1 coordinate 1,593, forward strand.
AACTCATACTTATATAAAAAGTAATCATTTTAACCCCTCCTTATGCTTTTTGTTTATTGTAAATAATTCTTGCAGTAAATACCGCAATCAAACAGCTTACTGGGATAAATATCCCTAACAATCCACTAGAACCAGGAATCGTGAGAAATAATACACTCATAAGGATAATGGACGGTAATGCAATTTTAAAGTTTTTCGCTAAGTAAACCATACCAAGTGCCCCGAACAAAGCTGGGGTTGTATTTTCAAATGCTGGAACTAAAAATGGGGATTCAAGCAGTGGCGTCATGGGTAATATAAGGATTGCCCCTAATAAGATAATAATCGTAGTAATAATACTACTTGCAGCAATGGCAATAGTTGAGATAACTTCCCCTTTTTCGCTCCCCATTTCTACATTTAAATTATTGAGTGCATTCATGGCTGCAGGAACTTTTAGATTGGTTAAGTTTCCTGTAACAAACCCTAAGTAGGTTCCACCACTACCAAGCATCGGAGAATAGGTAAATACTTCAATCGTCGTAACCACCCAAAATATGATGGCTGTTAAATAAAAACCATATAAAAAATCATTTAATTTTGGCCAAGTACTAAACCCAATACTGATAATAACCGGAATAAGTAACATTAAAAACAACGCACTTAACATCCAACTTCTACCCCAAAAATGAATTTTATCGTTATAATTATTCATCGGATAACCCCCATACTTGCATAAACAATCGCTAAAATCATCGCACCAATCATACTAATAGGAATTGCGTAATTTCTTAACCAAGTTTGTTTATATTTATTAATAATAATTCCTATGATACTAATAATTATTGCTGCAGATAAAAAGGTTAGTATGGCTAAATAAGAAATATAGGTTTCTCCTGTTTCTTCTATGGTTCTTGGGGCAATTACATAGCCTAAAAAAGCCGAAATCATCCCAATGAACATGGCTTGCATAAATAATTCGCCCCATGCTTTATCTTTTTCACGCATTAAACGGACTCTAGCCTGGATTTTTTTAAGAAATAAGGGAATGATAATCATTGGGGGTAATACCCCAAACGTCATGACCCAAACAACCGTTACAAACATTTGCGGATCTGTGATTCTTAAACTCATATTACTAGAAAACACTTGTGTAACAACGTTAATCGTTGCAGGCATTTCATAAGTCACCGCACCTAGTACACTCAAACGGATCCAGGGCACGACAACCCCTAATGTTTTTGAAAGCAATAATAAGCCTAGTAGTATCGCCACAGATGGTGCAACACTAAACACCATCGCTTGAATTACAGTTTTTTTTATGTCTTCTTTAGTAAAGCCTAACTCTTTTGCTCTTATGGATGCTTTATTAAGAAAAAAAATAGATTGACTTATAACAAAAATAACAACGATAAAGCCTAAGACAAATAACCAAGACGCTTCAGGATTGAACATAATGACCCCCTAGAATATAGTATAAAATTAATTTTATTATACTTTAATCGCCTCATATAAACAATTCTTTATATAATTAAGCCCTTTGAGTAATAAAAAAAGCCTCTTTCAAGGCTTTAATTTTCTGATTGGATTGTTGGTTTTACTTCTGATTTTTTAAACATATAAAAGTCATGGACATAAATTAAAATCTTAATTACTAATAAAAAGAATAATAAGTATAATGTAATGTCTTGAGCCACAATTTGGCCTTCGTGCATCACTTGTTTAGATAAAAAACCTGTTGTTTCTAAATTAGTATAAATACCCTCAAGTGCAAAGAGCTCAGTAACATAATATACTTTAGCAACAAGAACAACTGCAAATCCATAGATTAATGCAAATTGTTTTGACTTTTGTAATACTAAGTAAATCAGTAATAAACTGTAAATAACAGTAAGGGTTGGAAAGTAAATTTGGGTTATATTTAAATCTACAAAATGAAAACGCATAAGTAAAAATGAACGGCTTACTTCAATTGCAGTTGCAGTTTCTGGGTTTCTAAACGGATAAAACGAAGAAAATGCTAACTGTAATACAATTAATAAGACTAAGAAAGCAATATCTTTTTGGTAATGATTTAGTTTTTTCATAATCGCACCTCGTTTTCATGCGTCTTCATTTTATCATAGCTTAAATTATTATGACAACAACTTAACACACTCTTAACATTTATTGATTTTGTTGTTTTTGTTTTTCTGTTAATACAATCAATTGTTTGTATTCGTGTGGCTTAAGCAAGCGCACTTCGCCTTTGTGCATATTTTTTAATGTAACGGTTCCAAAACGAACACGTTTAAGTTTTATAACTTCATGGTCAAACATTTCAAACATTCTTTTAACTTGATGGTATTTACCTTCTGTGATGATGACGGTTAACTTAGTGGTTTCTCTTTCTTTATTATAAACCACGTTTTTAATACGGGCACGTTTGGTTTTCACGCCATCAATGACAATACCTTTTTCAAGTTTTTTACTTGATTCTTTTCTTAAAAAGCCTTTTAATGTGACTTCATATTCTTTTTCAATGCCACTTTTTGGATGAATCATCAAGTTAGTGAAATCACCGTCATTTGTTAATAACAATACACCTGAGGTGTCATAATCAAGTCTTCCAACTGGAAATACTCTTAAACTAGTATCCACTAAATCTATAACTGTGCGTCTATTTTTTTCATCACTTGTTGTGCTTACGTAACCTTCAGGTTTATATAACACATAATAAACTGGGGCTTCTTTTTTGATTGGTACCCCATTAACTATAACTTCGTCGTTTTTAGTTACTTTAGTTCCAAGTTCTGTTACTTTTTGGCCATTAACTTGTACTTTACCAGCAGTAATTAGTTCTTCTGCTTTCCTTCTAGAACAAAGACCACTAGAGGCGATAACTTTCTGTAAACGTTCCATTTTATTCCTCCTCGTTTCTTTCTTCTAACTCTAAGATCTCTTTTAATTGAATATGAACGTATTTTATACGTCTATCTTTAATTTCTTTAATAATAAAAGTTAACTGAACGACTTTTGGGGTTTCATTGTGATGATAAGTTATGAGTTTTTGTTGCATGGTATAAGTCATATCAACCTCAGGAATATCTTCAAATATATCATAAAGCCAAGCTCCTATGGTTTTATCACTTGAAGGTGGGTTCCCTATCTCTAATTCTTCAAATAAATCGGCTAAATACATATCTGCATTAACCCCGTATTCATTTTCATTTAACATTTTTAAATGGTCTTCATCGATGTCATCATGTTCATCATAAATCTCACCAACAAGTTCTTCTAAAGCGTCTTCCATTGTAACAATACCACTGGTTCCACCGAACTCATCACTGACGATAGCAAGGTGAGAATTTTCACGTTGTAAGGTTTCAATTAAAGTGTCTACTCGCATCGATTTAGATACGAATATTGGCGTTTTCATCATTTCTCTAATCTTAAAGGATTCGCCTTTAATTAAACAAGTGAAGAAATCGCGTTCGGTTAAAACACCAATGACATTATCTCGATACTCCTCGTATACTGGTAAGCGTGAAAATTGATGTTCAAAAAAGACTTCTTTAATTTCTTCTAACGTATCTTCTACTTCAATCGCAATCATATCCACACGTGGTGTCATGATCTCATAAACTTTACGCTGACTTAAATCAAGTACGCTTTGTAGCATTTCAGCTTCATCTTCATCAATCGAACCTTCTTCTTCCATTGTATCAATGATGGTTTCAAGTTCATCCTCAGTAACGCTTATTGTGACACGGTTATCTGGTTTAATAAACCATGACTTAATCAGAATAAAAATCGCAGTAATCGGTCTTAATAGTTTAATCACTATGTATAAGAATCCACTAATCTTTAGTGCTAAAACATCCGAATGTTTTTTAGCCAAACTTTTCGGGATAATCTCACCAAAAATTAATATAATCGTGGTCATTACAAATGTGTTAAATACCATTACTAACGTTTCTGAGTTTTCAAATATACGCGAAAAAACGCCCACGCTAATGGTGGCAAGGGCGATGTTGGCTAAATTATTACCCACTAATATCGTTGAAAGCGTAAGATCAAAATGATCATGAATCCAGTACGCTTTTTTACTTCCTTTTTTGTGATCTTCAATAAATGTGCGAATACGAATAATGTTTAGGCTTGAAAAAACAGTTTCGCTCATAGAAAAGAAACTAGAAACAAGTAAAAACACGATAATTAATGCTATGCTAATCCAAGATATGTCGGAAATAGCTAAAAGCCTGGCGGGATAATCCAATTGTCATTCACTCCTTTATGCTTTAGTGCTATATTTACCGGTTTGAGTATTGACGATAATTTCGTCGCCCTCTTCAATAAATAATGGCACTTGTACACGATAACCTGTTTCTAAAATTGCATCTTTAGTCGCATTCGTTACCGTATTACCTTTAACACCTGGTGCTGCTTCTACTACTTTTAAAGCAACTTTTTCCGGTAGGTCAACACCTAAAATTTCATTTTCGAAAGAAATTATGTTTACTTCCATCATTTCTTTTAAAAAGTTTAATTGTTCTTCAATATTTTCTTTAGGAATTTCGATTTGTTCATACGTTTCGTTATTCATAAATACATGCATGTCACCATTGGCATATAAATATTGCGTTTTACTTTTATCGATCATTGCTGTTGCAACTTTTTCTCCAGCACGCCATGTTTTCTCAATTACTGCTCCAGAACGTAAATTACGTAATTTACTACGTACAAACGCACTGCCTTTACCTGGTTTAACGTGTAAGAACTCTAAGACAACGTAGAGGTTACCGTCGTGTTGGATGGTAAGTCCTGTTTTAAAATCATTTGTAGTAATCATTGTTTCACTCCTTGTCTAGAAGATATTATATATGTTTTAAGCAGATTGTGCAAACAGTTTATTATTTTTCAAACCAACTGTTTTCTACTAATTTATTCCATCCTACAATAACTTCTGTAAACGCGAACCTAACACGTTGCTTTTTAACACCATGAGACATAATAAACTCAATGTGTAACCCAACCTCATGTTCTTTTGTCTCAGCTTCAAATATAATCGCATTTTTAGTTGTATCTCTTAGGGTTTGAATATTAATCCCTAAAATGGTTTCTCTATCATTTTCACCACTGATATTTAAGACTTCAACATCTTGAACATTTTCAAAAATTACAATGGCTTCATCTGTTTTTTGCGCTTTAAATTTGGTGTTTTCTGGATGATTGGGTTTTATATCTAAGTGAGAAAGATAAAATACAACATGTTTAGCCTCTGTTAACTGTATGCGTGAAATTTGATTATTATAAAAAATAATCTCTTCAAAAAACCCTGGGGTTAAGAAGTTATATTTGTTAATATATTTTTCAAATAAATGCGAAGTATCTTGATTCATTACACCAATAAGTTCTTCTACTCTAATTTTATTATTTTCAAAAATCACTTCGTAATCAAGTGGTTTTTCGTTAAAGAATCCTCGATATTTTAAAATCGTAAGAACCTCTTTTAAATCACTTTCATATAACGAGAATTTTAATGCAATTTTTTTATCATCTGAAAGAAGAACCAAACGTTTTTCATGATCAGTTAACATGCGTTGAACTTTACTAAAAGGAATCCCAACCCAATCGTTTTTATAGGTTTGTTTAAAGATTGCTTTCTCAGTAAACACAACATTTTGTCTTTTATAATAAAATATATAGATGATTGGACCCACTAAACAAAGTACAGTAACAACGATTAAAAATGGAATTGTTACAATGGCTGTATCAATCACATTGAACAGTTCCACAATAAATAACGATAAAACAAGAACAAATAAAAGTAATAAAACATATGCTTGTGGATTAATACGCTTAATCACTTTAAACTGTTTATAGGTTGATAGTGGTCTTTTAAATAACTCAAAATATTTAGCTTCGATAACTTTCATAATACACCTCTACACTTTAAAAATACTAAAAAATAAATTGATTAAAGTAACCCCAAATAGTGCCCCAATAGGTGGAAAAAATAAAGAGTGCTTTAATGGTTTAATAAGATGACTGAATGTATCAGTTTTACTATAATAATACATAATAATAAGGAAAGTAAGGATATAAATTGGCCAAAGTAAATAGGCACTACCTATCAACAGGTTGCCCCAACCTTGTTGATTGTAAGAAAACACATGGGTTCCAATTATAAATAATGTAACCATTTTGAACCCAATATAGATTCCTAAAAAATATGGCCACAGTATCTTTTTGCTTTCCAAGATGCCACCTACTTTAATTTGATGAATATATTATACCATAGTTTCACGTGTTTGAAGGGAAATCTAACAGGTTTTTACAAACTTAAAAGCGTTGACTTTTAAATGAGGCATCTTTATAATAACGTTGAATGGAGGTTAAATGATGGAAAGATATTTACAATACTTAATTTCAATTATCTTAGGACTTTATATTGGATGGTGGCTAAGTACACGTAGTGAACGCAAAAAAAGTTTGAAAAAAGTAGAGTCTTTAGATGTTGAAACCTTTAAGAAAAACATGCGTAAAGGTCAATTAATTGATTTAAGAAAAGCGGATGATTTTAAAAAAGATCGTATTAAAGGGGCAAGAAATTTTAAAGCAGGCTATTTAAAATCTAAACGCACCACCCAAGTAAGAAAAGACCAACCGCTGTTTATATACTGTAATAGTGGATTAAAAGCTAATCGTTTGGCTAAAAAACTTGCACGCAAAGGGTATGTGTTTATCTATGTGTTAGATGGCGGATTCAAAGCATATAAAAATGAAGAAAAAAGCGCTAATTAGCGCTTTTTTTAATCGTTTAACTCGATACTTTCAAAGATAAATTCACTGATTTCACCTAGTGAAGATTCCAAAATTAGATGCAGTAAATTACCTTCTTTTCTAACATCTATATCGTGAATAATCATAATATAGGCATCACTACTATCGGTATTAAAGCGAATAGAGTGAATCTTTTTTAAATGAAGTTTAACTTGTGTATCGTTATTTAATAGTGGATTATTTTGTGCAAGTATTTTGATGTCTAAAATAACGGTATCTGCATTGATTAAAACATGTTGTAAATAACCATCATTAAAAATTGGTGGACCGCCAAGTTTTTTAGCTAATTTTGTTGATTTAATTACATCTAAAGGATACATATATGCCTCCTACAGGTTTTTTACTTAATTATAGCTAAAGTGTACATTATTTTCAAGATTCAAACGTGTATCCTCTTGGCGCAAATGCAGCTTCGTTGCGTTTTAAGCGTTCAAACAATGGAGTTGGTAGTGTGTTTTTAGATAATAATTTACTCGGTGTTAATCCTTGCTCAATCGTAAGAGGCCAGTTAGGATCTGATAATAAAATCATTCCCGCTGCAACTAGGTCATAGCCAGATTTAATCGCATCTTCTACGGCTTCTTTTGTTTCAATTTGGCCAACACCAATAAACGGGATTTCGTGATTTAACGCTTCTTGAATATGATCAATAATTTTAACGTTATCCTCTGCATCTTTATTAGAGGTTTGATTATATTTTCTTAATGAAATATGGAGATAATCTAGTGGTAATGTTTTAAATTTTTGAACGAGCTTTTTGGTATCATCAATGGTTATACCTGGTTCTTCTAGTTCTTCAGGTGAGAAACGATACCCTAAGATAAATGGTTCATTTGTTGTCATGCGCATAATTTCGTGTGTTCTTTTTATTAATAATTCGATAAACTTCATGCGGTTTGTTAGTGTGCCTCCAAACTCATCGTTACGACGATTTGAATGGGGTGAGAAAAATTGTTGCAATAAATAAGTGTTCGCACCATGAAGTTCGACACCATCAAATCCAGCGAGTAATGCCCGTTTTGCAGCTTGTGCAAAGTCTTCAATGGTTTGATAGATTTCCTCTTTTGTCATGGTACGAGGGGTAATATAAGGATCTCGTTCGGCTTTCACATTACTAGCTGAAACGATATTTTCATGATCTTCATATAGTTTCGGATCATTCATTCTACCACCATGATGGATTTGAACAACGGCTTTTGCTCCACCATCTTTAATGGCTTTAGCTAATCGTTTCATTGATGGTATATAAGAATCATTTTTCAATGTTATTTGTAAAGGAAATGCTTGCGCTTGTTCATTGACACTTGTTGCTGCTGTGATGACCATACCTAATGATTGACTACGTAAATAATAGTAGTTTAACTCTTCATCTGATACCGTTAAATCTAGCTGACTACTATACGTGGTCATAGGTGCCATAACGAGTCTATTTCTTAATGTGATGCCTTGCTTTAATTCATAGGGTTTAAATGGATTCATAATGGTCCCTCCTCAAAGGCATTATAGCATAATAGCGCGTTTGTTTTTCTGAAAATACTCATTGTTTTAAATAACGAAATAAAAGCGTTTTCATTTTAGGGTTTATTTTTAGTGCTTAGTTGTGTATAATGGTTTTATCAGATTATGAGGAGTTGGATTATGGATAAAAAATATATGGCAGAACCTTATCGTATAAAAATGGTGGAGCCTTTAAAACAAACGACTAAAAGTGAGCGTGTACAACTTTTAAAAAATGCGGGTTATAACCCTTTTTCTTTGAAAAGTGAAGATGTATACATCGATCTATTAACCGATTCAGGCACCGGTGCAATGAGTCAAGATCAATGGGCAGCTTTAATGCGTGGAGATGAAGCATATGCAGGAAGCCGAAGTTTTTACCGATTAGAAAGCGTTGTTAAACACATAACACAATATAAATATTTTATTCCTGCCCATCAAGGGCGTGGGGCTGAACAAGTTGTCCTTCCTCAGTTAGTCAATAAAAAAGGGATGTATTTTATCTCGAACATCCATTTTGATACGACGCGTGCTCATGTAGAGATTGCTGGTGCACGTGCGATTGATTGTGTGATTAGCGAATGTTTTAATACGAGTGAATATCATCCGTTTAAAGGAAACTTTGATTTAGAACTACTTGAAAAAATCATTATTGAAAAAGGTAAAGAAAATATAGCTGGGATTATTATGACAATTACGAATAATTCTGCGGGTGGCCAACCTGTAAGTATGGAAAATCTCCATGCCGTTAAAGCCATTGCTAAAAAATATGATCTTACCGTTTTAATTGATGGGGCTCGTTATGCAGAAAATGCTTATTTTGTTAAAGAGCGTGAAAAAGGTTATGAAGATAAAAGTATTTTAGAAATTGCTCAAGAAGCTTTTTCACTTGCTGATATATTTTTAATGAGTGCTAAAAAAGATGGTTTGGTTAATATGGGCGGAATCATTGCCATTAAAAATGATGACGCATTATTTCAAAAATGCCGTACATTTGTAGTACCGATGGAAGGATTTCCTACATATGGTGGAATGAGTGGACGCGATATGGAGGCTTTAGCTGTTGGCTTAATGGAAGCCTTAGATGAGGCTTACTTAAAACATCGTTTAGATCAAGTCCGCTACTTAGGCGACCGTCTAAAAGATGCTGGTGTTCCTGTACAATATCCTATTGGTGGGCACGCTGTATTTGTAGATTGTAAAGCCTTTGCCCCTCATATTCGGTTTGATCAATTTCCAGCACAAAGTGTTGTAAATGAACTCTATCTTGAAGCTGGCGTTCGCGCAGTTGAAATCGGTTCTTTCTTACTTGGTAGGGACCCTGATACAAAAGAAAACTTAGAAAGTCCGATGGAGTTTATGCGTTTAACCATACCAAGACGTGTTTATACTTATAATCATTTAGACGTTGTTGCAGAAGCTGTTATTAATGTTTATAAAAACAGAAACAGTTTAAAAGGACTTACATTTGAATATGAAAGCCCTGTATTAAGACACTTCACTTCTATTTTAAAACCAATTAAATAAAAAAACGCTTAAGGCGTTTTTTTGCTTTAAAGACTTAGTAAATATCAATAAATATTTTTTAAACTTTTCCTTGAAATATAGTTGTGGTGAAAACGCTAACATGTTATAATGTATCGTGTTGTTTAAATGGAAGAAATAAGGAGGACAATATGTCATTAAAAATACTTGCAATAAACCCTGGTTCTACGAGTACTAAACTTGCGGTTTATGAAAATGAAACTTGTGTGTTTAAAGTTAGTGTTAAACACGAAAGTGATGAAATTACTAAATATGAACGCATTATAGATCAATATGAGTTTCGTGAAAAAGCAATCTTAGATGCATTAAAAAAATCCGATATCAACCTTAAAGATTTAGATGCGGTTGTGGGTCGTGGTGGTATGCTAAAACCGATTGAAGGTGGAACTTACGCGGTTAATGATGCGATGATTGAATATATTAAAAAAGCACCTCGTGGTGAACATGCATCTAATTTAGGGTGTGTAATCGCTAAGGCGATTGGTGATGAATATACTATCCCATCATTTATAGTCGACCCAGTCGCAGTAGATGAGATGGAAGATATTGCTAGATACACTGGGATGCCTGAAATTAGACGTGATAGTTTATTTCACGCTTTGAATCAAAAAGCAGTTGCTTTAAAAGCTGCTAGAGATTTAAAAAAACCTTATAACAAACTTAATTTAATTGTGGCTCACCTTGGTGGGGGCATTAGTGTTGGTGCTCATCAAATGGGCCGCGTTATTGATGTTAATAATGCGCTGGATGGGGACGGACCCATGTCTCCAGAACGTAGTGGTTCAGTTCCTTTAGGTCCCCTTTATAAAATGATTTTTACTGGTGATTACACCTTAAAAGACATTCAGAAAAAGAATTACGGACAAGGTGGATTGGTTGCATACTTAGGCACAAATGATGGGTATGAAATTGAAAAAAGAATTAAAGACGGCGACGAACACGCTAAGTTTATTTATAGTGTTATGTGTTATCAAATCGCAAAAGAAATTGGCAGTTGTGCAACGGTATTAAAAGGCAAAGTTGATGCCATTATTTTAACTGGTGGGCTTGCTTATGATACATTTGCTATTAACTTAATAAAAGAACGTACCGAGTTTATTTCACCAATCATGGTCTACCCTGGAGAAGATGAAATGGAAGCATTAGCTCTGGGTGGATTAAGAGTCTTAAAAGGTGAAGAAATCGCAAAAGAGTATAAATAAAAAAGAGGGATGATGTTTTATGATTAAAACCATGAACGATTTGGTTGAACGTGCACAAGCCTTAGAAACCAAAACACTTGTTGTTGCTGTTGCAAATGACCATCACGTTTTAGAAGCTGTACATAAGGCTAAAGAAGCCAATATTATAAGGCCAATTTTAGTAGGTGATGAAGCAAGTATTCTTGAAACACTAGAAGATTTAGGCATTGAAAAAGAAGGCTATGAAATTGTTCACATTGTAAGTGATGTTGAAGCATGTGAGACTGCCGTTAAACTTGTTAGTCAAAACGATGGTTACTTCTTAATGAAAGGCTATGTTGATACAGCTGTCATCTTACGTGCTGCTTTAGATAAAGACTATGGTCTGCGCACTAAAAACCGTATTTCACATGTTACAGTTATGGAAGTACCAAATTATCATAAACTACTTATGATGACTGATGGCGCTATGAATATTGACCCAGACGCTGCAATTAAACAAGAGATTATAGAAAATGCGATTGTAATTGCAAATGCCATTGGCATTGACGAACCTAAAATCGGTGTCCTAGCCGCTGTTGAAAAGATTAATCCTAAAATGCAAGCAACATTAGATGCCGAAACATTGGTTGCTAAAAATCAAAAAGGTGAAATAAAAGGGTGTATTATCGGTGGGCCGTTTGCACTAGATAACGCCATTAACAAAGATGCCGCTGAAACAAAAGGGATTACTGATCCAATTGCTGGTAATGTTGATATGTTATTGATGCCGCAAATTGAATCCGGTAATATATTTTACAAAAGCATGATGTTCTTAGCTGGTGCAAAAAGTGCTAGTGTCATTGCTGGGGCAACTAAACCAATTGTCTTAACAAGTCGTGCTGATTCAACAGACAGTAAATTTTACTCGATAGCTTTATCTGCTTTAATTGCAGATATTAAACAATAAAAAATAAGGAGAACGCGATGAAAAAGAAAGATGAATTAACCAATGATGTATTCAAATACACAAATAGTGGGTTTGAACAAATTATTTATTTTCACAATAAAGAAACAGGGTTAAAAGGAATCACTTGTATTCATGATACTCGTTTAGGACCTTCTTGTGGTGGAACTCGTTTTTTTAATTATTCTTGTGAAGAGGAAGCATTATACGATGTAACCCGTTTAGCTAAAGGAATGACTTATAAAAACGCAGCTGCTGGTTTAAATATTGGTGGGTGTAAAACTGTTATTATTGGCGATCCTAAAAAACTAAAAAGTGAAGAGTTCTTCCGTTCATATGGACGTTATATTCAAAGCTTAAATGGTCGTGTTTATACAGGGCAAGATATGAATATCACGTTAAAAGATTGTGAATACATGGACATGGAAACTGATTACGTTTCAGGGGTTTTAAGAAAAGGAGCAGGTTCTACTACTATTTTAACTGCTCGTGGAACATATGTTGGAATTTTAGCTTCTGTTAAAGAAAAATTAGGTAAAGATAATTTAGACGACTTAACCATTGCTTTCCAAGGGGTTGGAGCTGTTGTGCAAGAAATGGTTCAGTATTTAAAAGAACATAACCTTCGTCGCATTTATTTTACAGATATAGATAAAGAGCGTGTAGAGCAATTTAAAAAATTATATCCTCTTGCAGTGTATGTAGAACCAGATGAAATTTATGGTAAAAAAGCGGATATTTTCTCGCCAAATGCGATTGGGGCAATCATCAATGATGAAACCATTCCACAGTTAAGATGTTCAATTATTGCAGGAGCTGCAAATAATGTCCTTAAAGAAGAACGACATGGTGATAAATTACATGAATTAGGTATTTTATATGCACCAGATTATGTAATTAACGCTGGTGGCGTTATCAATGTGTATCATGAAATGATTGGTTACCATGAACCAAGTGCGATTCAAACAACCGAAAGTATCTATGACCGTTTAATGGAAATATATCGCATTAGTAAAGATGAAAGTATTCCTACTTACAAAGCTGCTAATATTATGGCTGAGCGTCGTATTGAAAAAATGATGCGTGTAAAAAGCGATTACGTTCATGCAAGAAATAAATTTAAATGGAATATTGAGTAATAAAAAAGCAGTTTACTGCTTTTTTATCGATAGAAAGGAAGTTTTTTCATGGCAACTAAACATCAGTTAAATCGTACAGATATCGGATTGAAAAGTCCAAAACTGTATAACCGTATTCGTACAACCATTGAAACGGCATTTTACAAAAACAATGTTATAAAAATCACTTCTCTTGAAGAAGCTTACCAGTTAGCGAAGCATTCACCTGGGACAATCATTACGGACCTACCCGTACACCGTGCAGATGAACTCGGATTACCAATAGATGCTAAAGTCTTACTTTTTAATGATGGTATCATTACAGGAAGACAAGCTCAAGCACGTCGTTTAATCGATAAATCAAACCTAGATCATTATGCGAACATTATTCGTGATTGTATTTACGAAAATCGTGACCGCACAATGTATCATGCAACCGTTGTAATCGGATTACATGAAGATTTTACAGTTAGAGCCCATTTGCTTATTCCTGAAGGGTTTGAAAACACCATGTATTCTTGGATGCTGAACTTCCAAGTAATGGATGAAGAAACACTAATGATGTATAAGAATTCACACGTATTTGACGAAGGTGATATCTTCTTATATTCTGATCCAGACATATTTGTAGACGGTTTTGAAGATGGGTTGGCATTATTTGACCGCGACCATAACTGTGCTGCATTATTTGGTTTACGCTATTTTGGTGAACACAAAAAAGGCTCACTTACAATGGCCTGGAGTATTGCCCAACGTAATGGATTCACCGCATGTCATGGTGGACAAAAACGTTTTAACTTAAAAGATAAATCGTATGTTATGGGTGTGTTTGGACTATCTGGTTCTGGAAAGAGCACAATTACCCACTCAAAACATAATAATAAATATGATATTACTGTTTTACATGATGATGCATTTGTTATTTCGAATAAAGATGCCTCGAGTGTGAGTTTAGAACCAACCTATTTTGATAAAGTTCAAGACTATCCAACAGACAGTGAAGATAACAAGTACTTAATTACGATGCAAAATACTGGCGCTACTTTAGATGAAAACGGATTTGTTGTGCCTGTTACTGAAGATATTCAATCCGGTAATGGACGCGCAATTAAATCTAAGTTTTGGACCCCTGCACGTCTTTATAAATTCGATGAAAAAGTCAATGCGATTTTTTGGATTATGAAAGATGATACACTACCACCACTCTTAAAAGTTAACTCAAGTACATTAGCCTCTACTTTAGGCGCAACCCTTGCAACGAAACGTAGTAGTGCTGAACATGGTGCTGATACAACTAAACTTGCGATGGTACCTTATGCCAATCCATTTAGACTTTATCCACTTTCCCATGATTTTGATAAATTTAAAGATTTATTTGAAAATCATAAGGTAGAATGTTATGTTATTAATACCGGACATTTCTTAGATAAAAAAATTCCACCAAAAGTTACCCTTGGTGCAATTGAAAGTATCGTGGAAGGTTCTATTAAGTTTGAAACATTTACACCACTAAAAGATACTGCATTCGCAGTGATTGATGGCTTTATCCCACCTCTAAGTGATTCAAAATACATTGATTCATTTAATGAGCGTATGCATAGTAGAATAGAATATTTAAAAGCTTTAGACCCACGTGATATACTCCCTGATGAAGCCTATGAGAGTATTGAAAGTCGTCTAAACAAATAGCACGAGGTGACTTAAATGAAATTATTTATAAGTGAAGTTGTTCATGATAAAGAAATTGTTGATACTGTATTTGAGGCAAGTCAAGGTGCCATAGATGCGAGTAAAAAATATGGTCCAGAAAACGTTGTAAATGGCGCTTTTGGAACCTATTTTGACGAAACTGGAAAACTGTTAACTTTTGATACAGTCTATCGTACTTTTGATAAAATTGATGATATTACAAAAGCACGTTATGCCCCAAGCATTATGGGCTCACCTGATTTTCAAGAAGCAGTTAAAGACTGGTTATTTAAAAGTGTAGGCTTAGATATTGACTGTGATGTCATCGCAACACCGGGTGGAACAGGCGCTTTAAGTAGCACTATTAAGAATACTTTAGTTCCAGGTCAAACCGTTATTCATCCTGATATAGGATGGGGGCCTTATACGACGATTGCTAAAGAACAAAGAACGCCGATTGAAACCTATACCTTGTTTGATGAAAACGATCAATTTAATATTACTTCTTTTAAAGAAGTTTGTACGAAAGTAATGCAAGAACAAGGTAAAGTATTAGTCTTTATTAATGACCCGTGCCAAAACCCTACTGGTTATACGATGACCGAAGATGAATGGACACAAGTGTTAGATGTTGCCAAAGAATTAAGTGAAAAGGGAGCATTTATCCTTTTACATGATATTGCGTATATCGATTTTAATTTAACTGGTGATGACTATAAGAAAATATTCCAACGCTTCGTTGGGTTACCTGAAAATATACTAACCGTTGTGTCATTTAGTATATCTAAAACATTATCAGCTTATGGCATGAGAGTAGGCGCACAAGTATTAATTTCAAGTAATGAAAAACAACGTTTAAAATTACGTAATGCTTGTGGCAATACTGCAAGAGGGTATTGGTCTACTGTTAATACTGGCGGAATGAAATTATTTTCTGATATTGCCTTGAATAAAGAACTAAAAGCAACCTATTTAAAAGAAAAAAACTTTTATGTTGATTTATTAAAAGAACGCGCTGAAATCTTTGTTAAAGAGGCTAATGAGGTCGGATTACCAATCTATCCTTACAAAGAGGGCTTCTTCGTTACTATTAGAATCGACAGACAAGTTATTAAAAATGAACTTCACTTAAAATTAAAAACATTAAACATTTTCTTTGTTAATGTTTATGGTGGATTACGTGTTGCCATTTGTAGTATTCCAAAAGATAAAACTTACGGACTTGCAAAAC
This sequence comes from Liberiplasma polymorphum, assembly GCF_043951795.1. Classification (NCBI taxonomy): domain Bacteria; kingdom Bacillati; phylum Mycoplasmatota; class Mollicutes; order Liberiplasmatales; family Liberiplasmataceae; genus Liberiplasma; species Liberiplasma polymorphum. Next base: position 17,604 of record NZ_JBIOAG010000011.1, read on the forward strand.
GCGTTAAAGATGCACTAGATGAATTATTAGAAACTAGAGAATAAGCAAAAAGGCTCGATAATCGAGCCTTTTTTTATATACGCGGTTTCGCGCTATAAGAGGTGTGAAGAAGTTTATGGGCTTTAGGAGACCCTGGTTTATCTAAGAACTCTTCATAGAGTTTTAAGACCATTTCATTTTCATGTGATTTTCTACGTGGAGCGGCTTTATCAATAGCATATAATGCTTCTTGTCTTTTTTTAAGTGTTTGAATATTACCGTGGTGATAGGGTTGCCCTCCACCACCAATACATCCACCTGGACAAGCCATAATTTCAATAACATCAAAGTGACTTTTGCCATCGCGAATCGATTCAAGTAATTTTCTTGCATTCCCTAGTTCATGTGCAATGCCAATTCTTAAAGGCGTACCTTCTATATCAATCGTCGCTTCACGAATGCCTTCAAAGCCTCTCATTTGTTTAAAATTGACTTCTTTAAGTTCTTTACCTGTAATCATTTCATAAGCAGTACGTGTTGCAGCTTCGATGACGCCACCTGTTGTACCAAAAATTGCAGCTGCACCAGTTGACTCACCTAAGAGCATATCAAAAGGGGTGTCATTTAATTGTTTAAAATCAATGGCTGCTTCTTTTAGCATTCGTGCTAACTCACGTGTTGTAATAACAAAATCAACATCCATAAGACCATCTTCATTAAGTTCTTCTCGTGCAGCTTCTGCTTTTTTTGCAACACAAGGCATTACTGAAACGGAGATGATATCTTTGGGATTAATATTATTACTTTCTGCATAATAAGTTTTAATTAATGATCCTACCATTTGCTGTGGTGATTTACATGATGATGGGACATCTAACAACTCAGGAAATTGATGTTCGATAAACTTAACCCATGCAGGACAGCACGATGTTAACATTGGTAAGCGTCCACCATGTTCAATACGGTGCATTAACTCAGTCGCTTCTTCTACAATCGTTAAATCTGCACCAAAGTTTGTATCAAATACACTATCAAATCCCATACGTTTTAACGCTGTTACAATTTTTCCAGTTGAGATTTCACCTGGTGCAAAGCCAAACTCTTCACCGATTGCTACTCGTACAGCAGGTGCAACTTGAACAATTACATGTTTATTAGGTTTGTTTAATGCACGCCATACCTTAGGAGAATCATCCATTTCAGCAAGTGCAGCTGTTGGACAAACCGAAATACATTGTCCGCAGTACGTACAACTTGTATCGGCTAAATCAAGATGAAATGCAGTTGCAACAACTACATCAAATCCACGCTTTAAAGGACTTAAAACCCCAACCGTTTGAACGTCATCACACATCGTAACGCATCGTCTACACATAATACATTTGTTTGAATCTTTAATAATCCCACGTGAGGTATTATCCTTAGGGTGATTCATTTTTTCCCCTTGATAACGAATCTCTTTTATGTTCATTTCATGCGCTAAAGATTGTAACTCGCAATCAAGATTTTTAACACAGGTTAAGCAATCTTGTGGGTGATTTGATAAGAGCAGTTCTAAACTCGTTCTTCTACCCATAACAGCTTTTAGTGAATCGGTTTGAATACGCATCCCTTCAAATACTTTTTCAGCACATGAAGGAACTAGTACATTTTTATTTTCCTGTTCAACCACGCAAATACGGCAATTGGCACTTTTATTTACTACACCAATATCATGTAAGTCTAAGTGACATAATGTAGGAATATGGATGCCAACTTTTTTTGCTGCTTCTAAGACCGTAGTCCCTGCTTCGACATTAACTTTTATATCATTGATGTATACTGTAATCATTTTTTCTATAAGTTTCATCTTTGCATCCTCCTTTACGGTCTAATAATGGCATTGACTGGACATGCATCATAACATGCACCACAAGCAATACATTGACTTTCATCGACAATATGGACTTCTCTTACTTTTCCAGAAATACAGTTTACTGGACATACTCGTGCACATTTTGTACACCCAATACATTTTTTTGCATCAACAGCATAAGTTGTACGTTTAGTTCTATAAGCATAGGCTTCATATTCTTCTTTAAAAAATTTCATTGTACTAAGTACTGGATTGGGAGCAGTTTGTCCTAACCCGCATAAAGATGCATTTTTAATGTTATTTCCTAACACTTCAAGACGTTCTAAATCGGCAGGTTCTCCTTCCATGTTCGTTAATCGTTCTAAGATTTCGAACATGCGCTTAGTTCCAATTCGACATGGTGTGCATTTTCCACAAGATTCATCTTGGGTAAAGTCTAAATAAAACTTTGCGATTTCTACCATATCACTATCTTCATCCATTACAATCATTCCACCAGAACCCATCATGGCACCAATGGCTAAGAGTGAGTCATAATCAATAGCGGTATCAAAATAATCTTCGACAATTACCCCACCACTAGGACCCCCAATTTGAATGGCTTTAATACGTTTACCGGTTGGATGGCCACCACCGATATCATAGATAATTTCTCTAAATGTTGTTCCCATTGGAACCTCAACTAATCCGATATTTCTAACATGACCAGCAAGTGCAAATACTTTTGTTCCTTTAGAGCGTTCTGTACCAATAGAAGCAAACCATTCTGCGCCATTTAAAATAATAACCGGAATATTGGCAAGGGTTTCTACATTGTTTACACATGATGGTTTACCACGATACCCGCTTTCGCTTGGGAATGGTGGTTTTTTATTTGGTTCCCCTCGATGACCTTCCATCGAGCGAATCAATGCTGTTTCTTCGCCACAAACAAATGCCCCTGCACCAAGTTTTATCTCTATAGTAAAATTAAAATTGGTATCAAAAATATTTTTTCCTAAAAACCCCGATTTCTCGGCTTCTTTTAACGCCATACGTAAACGCTCTGTGGCAAGACCATATTCAGCACGTATATAGATAAGTCCTTTGTTTGCGCCAATTGCATAGCCTGCAATTGCCATCGCTTCAATGATTGAATGTGGGTCACCTTCTGCTATACTACGGTCCATGAATGCCCCTGGATCACCTTCATCAGCATTACAAATAACGTATTTTTCTTCACTTTTTACTGCGGCAGTGTATGCCCATTTAAGACCGGTCGGAAAGCCACCGCCACCGCGTCCTCTTAAACCACTTTGCTTAATAATATCAATAACCTCATCAGGTGTTTTTTCAGTTAAACACTTTGCTAAGGCTAAGTACCCATCATTCACAATATATTGTCCTATATTTTCAGGATCAATTTCACCACAATTTCTTAGGGCTACGCGTAATTGCTTTTTATAAAATCGCATCCCTTTAGAATCTTCAGTAGCTTCTTTTTGGTTCGGTTCTTTATAAAGTAATCTTTTAACCGTTGTCCCTTCAAGAATATGCGTTGTAAATATTTCTTCTACATCTGATACTTTTACTCTTACATAAGTAATATCGTCTGGTTCAAATTTAATGATTGGGCCTTGGCCACAAAAACCAAAACATCCTGTTTTCACAAGATTAACATCCATAGATAAATTATTTTTTTCTATCAAATCATGAAGTAACTCAACGATCAAATCACTTTCAGAAGAGATACAAGAGGTTCCAGCACATACTAAAACAGATATATTATAATCAGATTTTTTAGGTAACTCATTTTTACGTTTAATTAACGCTTCCATTGATTTAATCAACACGTGTTTCACCTCTATATCTTCTTATAATTTCATCGACATCTTTAGCTTTAACATTTCCAAATACTTTTTCATTTACTGTCACAACTGGTGCTAAACCACATGCCCCAATACAACGAACATCTTTTACTGTAAATAAACCATCATCAGAAATTTTGTTTTTTTCTGTTTTGGTTATATCTAAGATGCGTTCTAATACCTTATCTGCACCTTTAACAAAACATGCAGTCCCCATACATACACTAATGGTATATTTCCCCATTGGTTCTTCATTAAAATAAGAGTAAAATGTTACAACACCATTTACTCTTGCTCCAGATAAATCAAGTTTTCTTGCGATATAAAGTTGTAAGTTTTGAGGGAGATGTTTAAACAGTTGTTGTGCAAAATGCAAGACATGAATTAGTTGTTCTTGTTTGTCACCTTCAAGTGCATCAATATAAGTATCCAAGTCATTTAAAAGGGTTGAATCTAATGTACTTATATCTAATATTTTATTTTTCATTTTGGACCTCCATTCATTCATTAATCACGTTTTTATTATAGGGTATTAAATAATTTAAGTAAACACTTTTCGAATGAAAAACGTTTACATTTGTAATACAGATTTTCTGTATTACTTATTTTTTTGTTGTAATACATCTTTTTAATGCGTTATTTAGGCATTATATAAAAAAAGACCATTTTTATTATGGTCTTTTAAGATGGAAATCAATATGCTTTTTTACTTCATTTATTGTTTGATCAAACTGACTTAAGTTTACGTTAAACCAATGAACCTTTAATTGGTTATTGAAATAGGTATATTGTCTTTTAGCATATCTTCTAGTATTTCTTTTTATGAGTTCTTTTGCTTTTTCTAAATCATAATCCCCATCAAAATAGGCATAAAGTTCTTTATATCCGATGGCTTGTACTGATTGAGTATTTATGTTTTTTTTATATAGGTCTTTGACTTCTTTTACTAGGCCTTCTTTAAACATTTCATCGACTCTTTGGTTGATACGTTCATAAAGCAATGCCCTCTCCATTGTTAACCCAATGATAAGATAGTCATATAAGGGTTTGTTTCCTGACTTTTCTTCACTTATTTTGATGTCTTGTTCAGCTCTATATAGTGCTTGTAATATTCTTTTACGGTTATTTACATGAATTTCACTAACCGCCTCTGGATCTATTGTTTTGAGATGGTTATATAATGTTTCGTTATCAACTGTATTAAACCGTTTTTCAAATGCTTCATCGCGATGAGCACCATCAAAATTAAAATCATGAAGCACGCTTTTTATATATAACCCAGTTCCTCCAACAACAATCGGCATTTTATTTGTTTTTTGAATTAACTCAATTTTTTGTCTTACCATTTTTTGATATACTGCCACACTAAATGGTTCTGTTGGCTCTAATATATTTATCATATGATGTTTAATATTTTGCATTTCTTTCGGAGTTATTTTAGCACTTCCAATATCTAACCCTTTATACACTTGGACACTGTCACCTGATATGATTTCTGTACTGTAATATTTGGCGAGTTCTAAAGATAGTTTTGTTTTTCCAACGCCCGTAGGACCTATAATGACGATGATCATGATTGGATCCTTTTGAATAGTTTTTCAAGTTCGTTTTGGGTAAAATGAATAATCGTAGGTCTTCCGTGTGGACAGTGATAAGGGTTATCTGTTTGGTTTAGATCTTTGATGATGGCATCAACTTCTTCTTTTTTTATAAACTGGTTTGCTTTTATTGAATGTTTACAGGAAAGATCAATCGCTAGTTGATCAATAAGTTTTGATTTAGAAGGCAAATCATTTTGTAGTAGTGTTTTAATGATTGTTTCTGTATAGGCTTCTTCTAATCCTTCTAAAAACCAGTCTGGAATTTCTGTAATTTGTAAAGTTTTATTATCTTTTATCGTTGTAAAAACACCGAATGCTTCAATGGCATCTTTATAACTTTCATAGGCAATAATTTCATCGCTTGATAGATGAATATCAAAAGGAATAAGTAACGGTTTTGTGATAGTAGAATTTGCAGACATTCTTCTAGCGTATCGTTCATACCTAATTCTTTCAGCGGCTGCATGTTGGTCAATCATATAAAACCCATCATCATTTTGAAAAAGTAAATAGGTACCTAAAGCTTGACCAATATATTCTAAATCAGGTAATTTTTTAGCAGAGGTTTTTTGAAAAGATAATGATTCAATCTCCAAATTTTGTTCGTTTACTTGATAATCATCAACTGTGATATCTTCTTCTTCAACTAAGTTACCATAAGTAAATTCAATTTTAGTTTGATTTGGCTTTTCCACTGATTTTTGAGATGGTGAGACGCGTTGAATGAGTTCTGCGTTTTTTAGGGTTTTTTGGATGGTTTCTTTTATTAAGGCTATTAATAGATTTTCTTCAGTAAACTTTATTTCTAGTTTTTGCGGATGGATATTTACATCAATTAATAGTGGATCTACCTTAATTTCAATATAAGCAATTGGATATTTTCCAATTGGTAAATACGTTTTAAACGCTTCAACTACCGCAGATAAAACACGATTATTTTTAATTAATCGATTATTAGCAATTAAAGTAATGTGTTGTTTGCTAGAGCGGTTATATAATGGTTTACAAACATAGCCTTTAATTTTAAAATACGTGTTTTTAGCTTCAAATTTTAACATACTTTTGACAATATCTAAGTCATACACTTGATACAATATTTTTAATAAATCACTATCCCCATTTGTGTGCAAAATTGTACGTTTGTTATGTGTTAACGTAAAACGAATATCCGCATGAGACAAAGCAATTTTATTTACATAATCAACAATCATAGATAGTTCTTTTGATTCGCTTTTTAGATGTTTTAATCGTGCAGGTGTATTATAAAATAAATTTTTTACGGTAATAGCGGTGCCTTTTCTAGCACTTGATAACGTATCTTCAGTGATCTCGCCATTTCTTAAAGTTAATCTTCTACCACTTTGATTATCTGTAGAGGATTCAATGGTAAGTTCTGATACACTAGCAATACTTGGTAGTGCTTCACCTCTAAATCCAAGTGAAGCAATGTGAAATAAATCGTGATGTGTTTTTATTTTACTTGTTGCGTGACGTTTAAAAGCCATCATTAAATCATCAGAATCCATACCGGTTCCATCATCAATGATCTTTATTTCTTTTAAGCCATAGTCTGTTAAATGAATTTCAATAACCTTAGCTTCTGCATCAATTGCATTTTCGGTCAATTCTTTAACCACACTTGCCATATTTTCAACAACTTCACCTGCAGCTATCATGTTAGATAAAGCTTCATCAAGTTGAATAATTTTTCCCATTATATCACCTTTTTCTCCCTTATATTTTAACATGAAATGCCGTCAATGCGTAAGATAAATCTAAGATTATGTAAGTGATTATGATATGTTGAATTTTTCGATTTATAAGTTCTATAATGAAGTTAGATTAAATAGGAGGTTTTACCATGCGAAAATTTCTAATACTAACAATGACATTTTTTACTATTATATTTTTAACTGCTTGTCAATCAAATCGTGTCTTAAAAGATGAAACTGATTTTGGATTAGCGCAAGTTCAAGATAAAGCTGATTTAGCACGTCTAATTGAGAAGAGTCAAACTAGTCGTGGGTGGTTAAACTTTTTCAGTGCAAACCGTTCTGATACCGATGCAATGCCAGAAGCTGATTCTGGTACTGGTGAGAATGGCTCATCAAGTCATTCAAAGACAAATGTTCAAGTTGAAGGCATTGATGAAGGTGATATTGTAAAAACAGATGGTAACATGATTTATACTATCTCTTATAACTTATTAACGGTTATTGAAGTACTGAGTAGCGGTGAAATGGTTATCGCGATGCAGCAAGAGATGGATATGTTTCATGGTTGGTATTCTGATTTATATATCACAGATAATTATTTAGTAGTTCTCGGATATCATTATCAGTATACTTATATAGATTCTGAAGGCAATGAGATATCACCTTATAGTGGTGATGATAGTGATAGTGATGATAGAACTTATGGGTACTATTGGTATTCTAGAAGTATGACAATTATCGAAATTTATGCTTTAGATACATTAGAACTAGAAACAACTATAGAACTAAGTGGCCATGTGGCAACCTCTAGACTTATTGAGGATCGTTTAGTGGTTATTTCTACGATGTATGTATCTACGGGTTCAGATGAGGCTGATCCTCGTCCTTATTTTAAACACGATGATACGCTGATTGTTCCTGAATATAGCGATATTAAGTATTTGCCAGATACTGTTTATCAATCTTATACAATTATTTCGACTATATTCTTAGAAGAGACTGTTACATTAGAAACTGATATCTTTTTAGGAACGTATAGTTGGGGGCATATTTATGTCAACCAAACTGGTATCTACTTAGCAAGTCATTATTATGAATATACCGTATTTGGTAATTATAAACAACATGGTTTATTAGTGTCTTATATCTTTGATGAAGATGGTTCTATTAGCTATGGCGGTTCAGGGAAATATAAAGGTTATATCATTAATCAATTTGCGATGGATGAATATGACGGCTATTTCCGTATGGTAACAACAGAAGGTTGGGGCGATAGTGTTGTGAATCGCTTGTATGTCTTCCAAAGAGTAGAGTCTGATAATATCCGTGAGTTACGCGTTGTGGGTTTAATTGATGAAGGATTAGGTAAACCTAGAGAAACGGTACGCTCAGTAAGGTTTATGGGGGATCAAGCGACGGTTGTAACCTATGAACTAACCGATCCATTTTATGTCGTTGATTTATCCGACCCAACTAATCCTACCATTCAAGGTGAACTTGAAATTACCGGATTTAGTACCTACATGCATCCTTGGGAAGATGGCTTTATGATTGGGATTGGTTATGAAGCAAATGGTGATTTTATTACTGGCATAAAACTTGCTTTATATGATATTACAAATCCAGAACTACCTGTTGAAACAGGGACACCTCTTGTAATAAGTAACGAGTCTAACAGTTGGCAATACGGAGAAGCTTTACATAATCATAAAGCCATTTTAATCGCTAAAGAACATGATTTTATTGGATTTAGCATATGGCGTTATTATTACTTTAATCATCAATTTAGACAAACCAGTGATTATATTATTTTTAATATAGATAAAGAAAGTGAAACACCAATTACCATTGAAAAGATTATTACACATTTTGATTTATATGATCAATACAAAGATGATTATAATACCAATCAAGATTGGCATTACTATTACGGATTCAATTTCAGTGTTAATCGTGCAGTCTATATTGGGGATTACTTATTTGTTATTTCAAATGAAGCGATAACTTCTCATGATATGCGTAATGACTTTGAACTAACTCAAGCCTTAATGCTACGACTAAACTTAAATGAATAAGTCTATACTATTTAAAAACTCAGTTCGATTTTGAACTGAGTTTTTTTATTGTCTATTTTTTAATTTGCGTTTTATTTCATAAATTAAATTTAGTGCCTCAATCGGTTTTAATTGATCAACGTCTAGTGTATCAAGTTGATCGATAATATCTTGAGACGGATGCGTTATTTCTTCTACTTTTTCTTCTACTATGTGTTGATCTAAATTAAATAAATTTAGTTCTAGTTCTTTAGATGAAGTTTCTAAATACTTCAATATTTTTTCACTTCTTTTAATAAGTGATGGGGGTAGTTTAGCTAGTGAAGCAACATTTATCCCATAGGACTTATCTGCTTTTCCACGTTTTACTTTATGAAGGAAATGAATTTGACCTTCTCTTTCTTCTGCAGAAACATGAATGTTTTTTAAATGTTTTAGCGTTTCTTCTAATTCAGTAAGTTCATGATAATGCGTAGAAAATAAAGTCTTACATCCAATTTTTTGATGGATGTATTCAATGATCGCTTGGGCAATCGCAAGCCCATCGTAAGTAGAGGTTCCTCTACCGATTTCATCAAATAAGATTAATGATTTTTCTGTGGCGTTTTGAATGGCATGATTTGCATCGAGCATTTCAACCATAAAAGTAGATTTACCACTAATAAGATCATCACTAGAACCAATACGTGTAAACAGCTGATCAAAACAAGGAAGATTTGCTTCTTTTGCGGGAACATAAGATCCAATTTGTGCTAAGATTGCGGTAATCGCTAGTTGACGCATATACGTAGATTTACCACTCATGTTCGGTCCTGTAATTAATGCGATATGCGTCGACTCATCTAAGTAAATATCATTTGGAATAAACACCTCTTCTAGTACTGTTTCAACTACAGGGTGGCGTGATTCTTTTATATCAATAACATGTTTATCATGTAATGTTGGACGAACAAAATTATAACGCTCACTCGTAATACTAAATGCGATAAACATATCAATTTCACTAATGATTTCGGCATTTTTTTGAATGATTGAAAGTTTTTCACGGATTGAGTCTCTTAATTCTATAAATAGTTCGTATTCTAACTTAATGCTTTTTTCTTCACTTGAAAGAATGATTTGTTCTTTTTCTTTTAATGTTTCGGTAATATAACGTTCTGCATTCGCTAGGGTTTGCTTTCTTGTGTAACCAAACTCATCTTTAACATTTTCAATTTGGCCCTTTGGAACTTCGATATAATAACCAAAAACTCTATTATAGCCAATTTTAAGTTTTTTGATGCCTGTTTTTTCACGTTCTTCAGCTTCAAAATGTTCTAAAAATTCTTTTATATTTAAATGAATGTCTTTTAACTCGTCTAAAGCAACAGAATAACCCTTTTTAAACATGTTTCCTTCTTTGATAGTTAAAGGGACCTCTTCTAGTAAAGCTTTATCTAACAGGCTATAAACGTCTTCTAATGGATTGATTGAATCTGCTAAAAACGTGGCATAAGTAATATTAAATGACGCTAACTTTTCTTTAAACTTTGGTAATACTTCTAAACTTTTTCTTAATTGAACTAAGTCTTTGGCGTTCGTATTTCCATAGGAAATGCGACCAACAATACGTTCTAAATCGTAGACATTTTTAAGAAGGTTTTTAAGTTCGTTTGTGACAATAAATTCTTTGTTTAATATATCAACCATATCGTAACGCGTTTGTAATACTTCTTTATTTAATAGCGGTTTTAATAGCTGTTTTTTTAAGTAACGTGCGCCCATCGCGGTTTGTGTTTTATTTAGTAACCAATATAAAGAGCCGTTTTCATGATTTTGTCTCATGGTTCTTACGAGTTCTAAACTACGAATAGTGTTTGCGTCCATTTTCATTGTTGAGGTTGCTTCAACATGTTCGGCTTTTTTAATATGCATCAATGCACGTTTTTGGGTCTTTAACACATAACTTAGCAAACGTTTCACTGTTTTTTGTTCATTCGGTGTTGGTAGATGTTTGTATAAATGATCAAAAAGTGTATCGATATCCGTGTCGCTATGAATCGAAATTGTAATGCCTTCGTGGTCTGTATAATGCTTGATATAACTTATATCAAATTGATGGGAAACAACTACTTCCTTTAAAGGAATAGCTGAGAGTTCGTTAACCAACGCATTCATATCTTTAGCTATTTTTAATGCGTATAATTCACCGGTAGAAATATTTGCGTAGGCAATCGAGTAAAAATATTCACTAAGTCCAACCGATGCAATATAGTACTCTGCGGCATTAATATCGTCAATGTTTGTTCCTGGTGTAACCACACGAACAACATCTCGTTTAACAAGAGTTTTTGTGGCACTTGCTTCTTCAATTTGTTCACATATAGCTACTTTATACCCTTTTTCTACTAATCGGTTAATGTAACTTTCTGCTGCATGGTGCGGCACACCGCACATGGCAACGCGTTCTTTACTTCCTGCATCTCTTGCGGTAAGTTGAATTTCTAGTTCACGGCTTGCTAAGTACGCATCTTCAAAAAACATTTCATAAAAGTCCCCTAATCTAAAAAAGACTATAGCATCTTTATAGTCTTCTTTTATGGATAGGTATTGTTGCATCATCGGTGTATAATCGTTTTTATTGATGTTCATAGCACTCACCTTTTTTATATAATGTCAAGAACCACCACGGCGATTGCAGCTGCGATAATGATTAAACTAATCACAATATTTCTTATAAGGCGTTGGCGCTTCTTCTTTTGAACATTAAATTTATGTGTGATTTCTTCAAATTTTGATTCATAAAGATATTCTTCGATATTCATACCTTCAAAGATTTTTAGACTCTCTTCGTGTAACGGCACACGTGGTAATTCGCGTTTAAGAAGAATATATTCTATCATATCTGCTTTTTTTAATTCAATAGAGATATTAATTTTCTTATTTTTTGCATAACGTTCTAGTTCTAGAATGGATTGTTTACCTAACTCTTCTTGCTCAGTATCACTTAACTCGAGTTTTAATGCAATAATATCAATAAGCTGTTTTTTGTTAATACGTCTTGGGATTTCTACATTATATTTTTTACCGAGATCACGGATATCAGTTAAAGTCGTTGAATTGAGTAAAACATCTTTAGCTTCATCAATTTTACATCCTTCGAAATAGCCTTTTGGTTCAAAATAAATGGTTTCAAATTGGTTTTTTAATGTGTCATAAGTTTCTGGTGAAGATTTTTGGTATTTCATGGTTAGGTTTTGCAACTTAACAAATTCTAAGTTGTTAATTCCTAAATCAGCGCGGTGTCTAATAACGATATCCCAAAAGTCTTTTTTGTATTCATTAACGTTAATTTCAATACGGTAGCTTTCAGCTAAACGCTCGAGTTGAAAAATAGTATAATCATCAAACCATTTTAAACGGTGTTTCATTTCATCGGAAAATTTGTCATCGTTATCCGCATTTGCAATAATTGGTGCAATATTTTTTCGTATAATAGCTTTATGAATATAGTTGGGTAAAAACAGTTCTTTATTTTTAAGATATTTTACGATTTCGGTTGATGGAATGACCACAAACTCTTCTACGAGTTTTGAAATTTTAACTTTCTTTGAATAAAGATATATAAATTCTTCTTGGGTAACTTGTTCTTTAGTCATAAAATCCACTCCTTCATTAAAACTATGTTTATTATAACTTGTTTAAAAGTTAAATTCAATGGAAATCTTTTAATAAAGCAGTTTCCCATTAGTTTAAAAAACCTTTCAATCCATATTGAAAGGTTTTTTTAATGCCACTTCTATGAGTGAAGTGATGGCTTGTAACTCTTCGTTTATTTCTTCTTGTAAGATCAAATATTGATGAATGACTGGATGATCTTCAAGTTTTTTTCTAGCCACTTCATAACTTGCTTTATCTTGTGCATAAGTTTTACGATTCGTATGTTCACTTTGAACCATACGTTTTTGTTTATTTAGTAAGTCATTATAGGCATTTTTATACATTTCATTTTCTTCGATGATGGCTTCAATTTTATTAAATGCTTTTACGGTTTCACTATTTGCCAAATAATCTTTTAACTCTTTAAGCGCTTTCATATAGTTCACCTAATAAAAACCACGTTTTAGCTTCGGTTACTTTAACCGGAACGATTTTTCCAATTAAACTGTGATCACCTTTAAAATTAACCAATTTATAGTGTTCTGTATAGCCTGCTAAGACTTCAGGGTTTTTAGTACTTTCGCCTTCTACTAACACATTAACGACCTGATCAACAAAACGTTGATTTCCTTTTAAGTAGCCTTCATTAATGATTTTGTTAAGTCGTTGTAGACGCGCTTTCTTATCTTCGATTGACGTTGTGTCTTCATAGTTAGCAGCGGGTGTACCTTCTCTTGCAGAGAAAATAAATGTAAATGCTCCTTCAAAGGCTGAGGCTTCAACAAGTTCAAGTGTTTGGTTGAAATCCTCTTCTGTTTCATAAGGGAACCCAACGATAATATCTGTTGTGATGGCCGCATCAGGAATATGTTTATAGATTGTATTAATAAGAGATAGGTAACTATCTTTAGTGTACTTTCTATTCATTTTTTTTAGTACTAAATCACTGCCTGATTGAACAGGTAAATGAATATGAGGCATAATATTGTTTGATTTGGCGATGATTTCTACAGTGCCTTCATCAAAGTCTTTTGGATGTGAGGTCGTAAATCTGACACGTGGGATTGATGTTTTAGTTAAATCATTTAATAAATGCTTAAATGTATAGTCTTTATCGGTAAAATCTCTACCATATGAATTTACATTTTGTCCAAGGAGCGTGACTTCTTGATACCCTAGTTCAGCAAGTTCTTTAACTTCATCAATAATATGTTGTGGGTCGCGTGAGCGTTCTTTACCTCTGGTATAGGGAACAATGCAATAGGTACAAAATTCATCACAACCAAACATAATATTTACCCATGCTTTATATTTATGGTCGCGCTTTTTAGGAAGATTTTCAATGATTTGACCTTCATCACTGAATACTTCAATTACACGTTCTTTTGCGTACATAACACTTTCTAAATAATAAGGAAGTTTATGGATATTATGCGTGCCAAAAATAAGGTCAACAAAAGGATAACTCTTTAACAGTTTGTCTACGACCTTTTCTTCTTGTGGCATACATCCTGATACAGCAAGTACTAAGTCAGGGTTCGTACGTTTATATTTTTTCAAACGTCCTATGTTACCAAATACTCTGTTTTCGGCATTTTCTCTGATGGCACATGTATTAAGTAAAATGAAGTCTGCTTCTGTTTCATCTTTTGCTTTTGTGAATCCTAGTTGTTCTAGTATCCCAACAATTGTTTCGGAGTCTGCTTCATTTCCTTGACAGCCAAAAGTTTGGATAAGATATTTCTTATCTACGCCTATATTTTTTAAGTTTACATGTTCATCGAAATCGATGGTAACAGTATCTTTTGTTTTTCGTTTACGTGCTTCTTGTAAAGAAGGCTTATTGAAAAATTTTGAGTAATCTTTTGCCATTTTATCACCTTGTTTAATTGGATTTACTTATTGGTTTAATCGTTTGGTTTAATAAGTCAATAAGTACTGCATTAAATTGTAACACTGTATCATTTGATGGTTGGATGCGGATGGGCATACCAGATGTGAATTTCTTTAAAACTAAATCTTTATCCGCACCTAAAATACCGTATTTTACACCGGTCATGCCGACATCTGTAATATAAAAGGTTCCATTTGGTAGGCGCATCGCATCATTGGTTTGAACATGAGTATGTGTTCCACAAACCGCCGTTACGCGTCCATCAACATAATGGGCTATCGCTAACTTTTCACTGGTTGCTTCTGCATGAACATCTAAGAAAATATAATCGGCATCGATGTTTTCTAAAATATCATCGAGTGCTTCAAACGGATTATTCAGTGGATCATGCATAAATACGCGACCCATTACTTGAATAACAGCAAGTTTTTTACCGTTATAATTAATGGTTAATATGCCTTTACCTGGCGTGTTTTTAGGATAATTTAACGGTCTAACAATTTTAGCATCATCGATGAAATCAAATAACTCATTTTTTGAGAAACTATGGTTACCAAGTGTAATAACGTGGGCACCATGTTGCATAAGTGTTTTGTACTCTTTTTCTCTTATGCCTAAGCCATCTGCAACATTTTCACCATTAATGATTAGAATGTGATAGTTCGTATCTCGTTTCACTTCTGCTAAAAACATATCTAAAGCTTCTAAACCCTTTTTACCATAAACATCGCCAACATATAATATTTTCATAATTTTAACTACTTTCTAGCAACGAAAAATATTCGTTGAATCTTAATAGTTTTGGGTAATCCCAAAACGTATTTTCTTGAATCATCTTTTTAATAGTTTGTAGACTAACTTTTTGAATATTCAATACTTCTTCTTTATCAAGAACAATTTTTGACTGATCAATGGTTGTCTCAATTAAGTAAATATAGGTTATCGTTTGATAACGACCTTCACTAGTTACAACCTTATTAAGTAATTTTAAATCATCTTCATTAAAAGATAAACCAATTTCTTCACGGGTTTCTCTAATAGCACTTTCGATTGGTGATTCTCCTGATTGTACTAACCCACTAGCAATCGCCCATTGATAAGGAACTGGATCGGTTTTTTTAGCCCTTTGCTGGATTAAAAAGGATCCATCTTGATCTTTTATCCAAATATGAACAACAGGAAAATATTCACCCTTTTTTAAGTTAGATCCTCTTGCTGAAGTTTTTCCAGTTTGTCTACCATAGTGGTCATAAATATCAAATTTTTCCATTAGGCACCTCTTAATGAGAAAGCCTTCCAGACGGAAGGCCTTTTAGTTTATTTTGCGATATCTTGTGCACGGGTTTCTCTTATTACAGTTACTTTAATCGTACCTGGATAAGACATTTGTTCTTCGATTTGTTGTTTGATATCACGCGCTAATTTATGGGCTAAAACATCATCAATCTGATCTGGTTTAACAATGACACGTACTTCTCTTCCGGCTTGAATTGCATAAGCTTGCTCAACACCGTCAAATGCAAGAGATAACTCTTCTAACTGTTCTAATCTCTTAATATATGAATCAAGCGATTCGCTACGTGCTCCTGGTCTTGCTGCACTTAGTGCATCAGCCGCAGCAACTAATACAGCAATAATGGTTTTAGCTGGTTTTTCACCATGATGAGATTCGATGGCATCAATAACTGCAAGGGGTTCTTTGTAACGACTTGCGATATTAGAACCAATTTCAACATGTGACCCTTCAATTTCATGGTCAACGGCTTTACCAATATCATGGAGTAATGCTGCACGTCTCGCTAAAATTTCATCTTCACCTAACTCAGCAGCCATTTTTCCTGCTAAGAATGCACACTCAATTGAATGTCTTAAAACATTTTGACCATAACTAGTTCTAAAATGTAAGCGACCTAGAAGTTTTACAATATCTGGATGGACTTTACCTATTCCAACTTCAAATACTGCTTCTTCTCCTTTATCTCTTATAAAACGGTCAATTTCTTCTCTTGATTTTTCAACTACTTCTTCAATACGTCCTGGATGGATACGACCATCACTGACTAATGTTTCAATCGCGCGTTTGGCAATTTCTCTCCTAATTGGATCGAATCCACTTAACACGACTGCCTCAGGTGTATCATCGATAATTAAGTCGACACCTGTTAATGCTTCAATTGTACGGATGTTTCTACCTTCACGACCGATAATACGACCTTTCATATCATCATTTGGAAGGTTTACGACACTGACAGTTCTTTCACTTGTAACATCTTGTGCGTATTTTTGTAATGCGAATGCAAGAAGATGTTTTGCTTTTTTATCAACTTCATGTTTTGCTTCTTCTTCTGCATCTTTAATGTATTGCGCTATTTCGTGGCTCATTTCACTTTCTACTCGTTTGAAAATTAAGTCACGTGCTTCTTCTACAGTGGTTTGTGCAATTTCTTGTAGTCTTACGTTTTGTTCTTCAATTAAACTCTCTAGCTTGCTGTTTTGCTCGTCTAAGGCTTTCTTTCTTTGCTCAATCGACTCTTCTTTACGATCTATATTTTGCTCACGTTTATCTAAATTAAGCGAACGGTTGTCTAACGTTTGTTCGCGTTGGAATAACTTATTCTCCATATTAGAAAGTTCACGTTTACGCTCTTTTGATTCTTTATCGAGTTCTAATCGTAAATTATGTATTTCTTGTTTTGTTTCAAGAAGAGTCTGTTTCTTTGTTTTCTCAGCTGTTTTTAACGCTTCATCAACAATTGATTTCGCTTGATTTTGAGCTTTTTCAAACCCTCGTTCAACGAGGATAGCACGGGTGATAACACCAATGGCAACACCCACTACTAATAATAGCAAACCGGAGATGATTAATATGATTGTACTTGGCATATTAAATCCTCCGTTCATATTCATTTAATATTTCGTTTTTTATTTAAAAGGTTACTTATTAACTTTATAGATTTTGAGTAGAAAATAAGGTTTTACTTTCTCATTATACATGAAAACCCGCTTTTAAGTCAATGAATATCACTTAATAGAAACTATTTATTCATGCCGTTTTTATAAACCTTTTTAAATTAAAACTATATTTTTTGTTTGCTTGGGTTAATATATCGGTTTAAAGTATTTCTAAATCAATCAATCCAATAAAAAAAGAAGTGTTTGCACACTTCTTATATACCTAGTTTTTCTTTTATTTTTCCTTCTAGTTCTTCAAATAATACTGGTGTATCTTCTAAGTACTTCTTAACGTTTTCACGGCCTTGACCGATTTTCTCGTCATTGTATGAAAACCAAGAACCACTTTTCTTAATGATTTCAAATTCTACGGCTAAATCAACAATTTCACCTGATTTTGAAATACCCGTTCCATAAATAATATCTACTTCTGCGCTTTTAAATGGTGGCGCAACTTTGTTTTTAACTACTTTAATTTTAGTACGGTTCCCGATAATATCATTCCCAATTTTTAATTGCTCACCGCGGCGAATATCAATTCTAATACTGCTATAAAATTTTAGCGCACGCCCACCTGGTGTGGTTTCAGGATTTCCAAACATAATCCCAACTTTTTCACGGATTTGATTAATAAAAATAGCGATGGTATTTGATTTTGAGATGGCTCCTGAGAGTTTTCTCATTGCTTGACTCATAAGACGGGCCTGTAAACCAACATGACTACTTCCCATGTCTCCACGAATCTCAGCTTCTGGTACAAGGGCTGCAACACTATCAATAACCACCATATCAATCGCACCACTACGAATTAAAGCTTCGGTAATTTCTAGTGCTTGTTCTCCTGTATCTGGTTGAGAGATAATTAAGTTATCAATATCAACACCTAAACTTTTAGCATATTTAGGATCTAGTGCATGTTCTGCATCAATAAAGGCTGCAAATCCACCTGCTTTTTGCGCTTGAGCAATTGCATGAAGCGCAAACGTTGTTTTACCAGATGATTCTGGTCCGAATACTTCAATGATACGTCCTTTAGGGTATCCACCAATACCAAGTGCTTGATTTAGTGCTAGCGAACCACTTGAAATCTTATCCATATTTTTAGTTCCAGCATCTGCACCCAGTAACATAATTGCCCCTTTACCATGGGCTTTTTCTATTTCTTTCATTGCTAAGTCTAACGCTTTTTTACGATCATCTTTTGCCATATTTTTACCTCCTCTTCACTTTATCATACGATAAAAGTAAATGGTTTTCTTTTATTTAGATTTTAAAATTAATATTTTATTTTTTTGGAAATAATCAAAGCCTGATATAACAGTTAAAGCAACACCTATATAAAATAATACTAACCCAATCATTTCTATTGTTGCATTAAATCTTAATAATAAAAAGGTGATTGCGAGCATCGTAGAAAAAGTTTTGTATTTTCCTAAGTTACTTGCTGCTATAACGTTTCCTTCTTCTCCAACGGCAACTAAACGTATCCCTGTAACAATAAATTCTCTAGTTAAAATAACAAGGACTGCCCACATTGGAATAATTGTTAATTCTTGTAAAATAAGTAATGCACACATAACAAGTAATTTATCTGCTAAAGGATCTAAAAATTTTCCGAATGTTGTAATCAGATTATGTTTTCTAGCTAAATAGCCATCAAAATAATCAGTAAGTGAACCAATTATAAAAATAATCCCTATTGTAATACTATAACCGCTTGCAAGTATTGCTTCTTTTTCAATGTAATAAAGTACAACAATAACTGGGATTAAAATAACGCGTAGCATCGTGAGTTTGTTTGGTAGATTCATTTTTTTCACCTCAATGATAATTATAGCACATTAGCCTAGATGTAACAATAAAAACAACTGGATATAGGCGTATTTTACAGTTTTAAAAAAGCCTCTTAAGGAGAGGCTTTATACTCAATTGATTCATATTGATGGGATGCAGTTAATGGTTCTACAAATTGCTTTTTCTTTAGTGCACTTTGGCTTATAAATAAGAGTATGAATGCGATGATGAACATGATACTTGAAATATCAAAAACTAGTATCGGGTTATAATCGTATATGAACCCAGCAACTAAAGGGCCTATTACCATTCCCATCGCAAAGAATGCCTGCCTTACGCCCATGATTGAACCATATTTTTCTCCTTGTGCATTTAAGGAAATATAGTTTTGCTCGAGTGGTTGATAAACCGATTTTAAAACAATGTAAAACATATAGCCAGTGTAGAGTGCTACAATAATATATTGGCTTCTAAATACAATAAAAATAGTTATGGCTGATAAAACTTGAATCCATTTCATTAAAGCAAAATCTTTTTGAAGTCTTGTAAGAAAAGGTACAATGAAGAAGTTTGTAATAAACCCTACAATTCCCGTTATTAATACAAGATCACCAAGTTCATTTGTACTTCTTCCTAAGTCTAAAGTTACATAAACATCTAAATAGCGTTGGATGATGGTTGCACTTGTTGTTGCTAATGTTAAAGCAATCAAAAAGATGAGTAAAGATAGATCCATTTTTGTGATATCTTTGAATCCTTGAACAAAGGTTTCTTTTTTATGAACGCTACTTCTTTTAAGTTCTTTAAAACTCATCAAAACAAACCCAGCATAAACTAGGTTCGTTATTACTTGGATATAAAATACTTCTTTAATAAAATAGTCACCCATAAACCCGCCTATTTTATAGCCAATCGTTGTGCCAAGAGCAAAAAGTGCTGCATATATGGTTAAATACTTCGTACGCAAATTATTAGGGGATAAGTTGATAACTTGTGAAAGAATTAATGTCACGGGCGCACTAACACTAAAACCAGAAATAAATCTAAAAAATGTCATTAAGTATAAGTTCGTTGTACTCACAAATAAAAACTGACCTAAACTATACCCAGCCAAACCTAATACAATTAACATCCTTTTATTTTTTTGATCGCCTAAAATGCCCCATATAGGTCCACCAATTAATAATCCTAAACTCATCGCTGAAAAAAAGAATCCAAACATGTATCTTGGAATCTCATTTTGAGCTACGAATACAGGCGTAACCACATGGCCTAAGTTATGAATAACAGATTGAATAAATGCATAACTTAGTGTAATGTATAGGGCTTTTTTCATATTAACCACCATTGAAAAAAACTCTTAACGAGTTTTTTTATTCTTGTGTTTCGACATTATCATAGACGTTTTGAACATCTTCACAATCATTTATTAGTTGAATAAATTTGTCGTATTTTTCTAAATCTTCATCGGATAAAACTACGTATTCATGTGGATACCAGCCTTGTTCTGAGTCAATGATTTCAACAGCTTCTAACTCACCTAAGGCAATTTCTATTTTTTCTAGATCATAACCATCGGCAGTGATTTCTATGCCTTCTTCAGTTTCATCTAAATCTTGTATCTCTATATCTTTATCAAGTAAATATTCTAGTGTTTCTTCGCTATCTAACCCTTTTATTGTAATAAAACTTAGATGTTGATACATGTGTTCAACTGAGCCTTTAACACCCATTTTGGAACCGATTTTTGTGAAACAGTTTCTAACTTCGCTTACGGTTCTGTTTACATTATCTGTTAAAGTATCAACAATAAATGAGCTACCATTTGGACCAAATCCTTCATAACGAATAGCGACGAATTCTTCACCAGTACCACCTGCAGCTTTATCAATATTACGTTTTATAATATCCATAGGTACTTGCTGCTTTTTTGCACGTTCAATTAGATGTTTTAACGCTAAATTAGAGTCAGGGTTTGTTCCACCATTGCGTGCACATACATAAATTTCTTTACCAAAACGTGAATAGAGTTTACTTTTATGTAACCCTGATTTCATCATTGAGGCTTTTCTAACTTCGAACTTTCTTCCCATCTTAATCATCCATTTCTTAAAAATCTATCGGTATTATATAAGAAAAACCTTAATTTATCAATCGTTTTTAATTAAAACTGTTTGTGTAGCTTCAAGACTAACTTTTTTTGCTTTATATAAACTACCTAGTGCACGCTTAAAAGCAGCCTTACTCATTCTAAATGTTTCATATATTTCTTGAGGACTTGATTTATCTGTATGAGGCATAGTTCCACCTAAATCTGTTAAAACTTCTAGTACTTTTTTAGCATCCACGTCAATCATAATCTCTTTTTGCTCAATTAATGTAGCATTATAATGTCGATCGTCTTTTTGAACCGTTACGATTGCTTCAACACTTTGACCAAGTCTTAACTCATCTCTAACATGTTTAAAGAACACAAATAACTCATGGCCTTCTTCAGTAAATAAGACATAGCCTTCTTCACTTATATAAAAAACAAATGCGGTAACTTTTGATTCTAGTACTAATGGTTGTTCTGGATTAAAATAATCAACCATTTTAAAGCGGCTGACAAGTCTTGCAATAATTTGATTTTTACCACTTTTTAAATAGCAAAATAATTTATCGCCAACATTTGGCCAATGTTTTTTCATAAACGGTAAATCATCTTTTGAAACTAACATATCTTTACTTAGTCCAACATTAACAAAGACACCTAATCCTGGTTTTACTTCGACTACATCAACAAGGGCTGCTCTATGGGTATCGATTAATGGTTTTTTCATGGTAACTACAATGTTTTTATTTTGATCCATAAAAACAAAGCCATCAACGAAGTCTCCGATTTTAACGGGTTCGATTGCTTCATCTTTTGGAAGTTCTAATGTTGCGTTTTGATAGGTTACAATGTACGCTTCTTTTGTGGTTTTAATAACGTTAAAAATATAGTTTTGTCCTAGTTTTATGATTGACATAAAATCACCTCAATTCATTATACCAAAACAAGGGTTAAACTTCACGTGTTATGACACGATTTAATGAAAAATAAAGCCTTTTTCAAATTAAAGATATGGTATAATATCGATGGTTATTTATAATCAATTATAAAAAAACCGTTTATTTTTCAAACTATTTAGCCTATCCATATAATTTGACTATTTATTCTTGTTTTTCTCAGTGGATATTAAACTATTTTTTACTAAAAATACATACCGTTTATAACTATGTTAGTAGCTATTTAACTAATCGTCACAATCGTCTCAAACTTTGTGATTGTTAGATTAACAGTAATTGAGTCCTATACTTATTGATTAGTGATTTAAAATTAATGCTTTTGTAAAAACTAATCACATATTAAGAAGATAATAATTGTTGCAATTTCAGTATGTATTTGATACAATTATATCGCTTATGATACGGAGGTGAAACCATGGCAAATATCAAACAACAAATTAAACGTGTAAAAACGGATGAGAAACGTCGCCAAGCAAACATGATTGTTAAATCAAGTTTAAAACGCGCAATGAAAAAAGTAGAACAACATGCGAAAGAAAACGATAAAGAGAAAGCACTTGTTGCATTAAATTTAGCGAATCAAAAGTTAGACAAAGCGCTAGCAAAAGGTGTTCATCATAAAAATTTTGTTGCTAGACACAAATCACGTTTAGCAAAATTAGTAAACACTTTATAAAGTTCAATAAAATCTTGTAAAAAAACGCGGAAAAAGCTAATAGCTTCTTCCGCGTTTTTTTTATGTGCTTAGGATAAATAGTTCTAATCCGATTTTTTTATCCACTCTACCAGTTTTAATATGGTAGTCTAATTTTTCAAGATTAAGTAAATGTTCTTTTATATTTTCTAAATTTACAAATTTAGCGTTTTGTACCATGTAATAAGCGCGTCCACTTGAAACGTTGTAGTAATCTTGTATTGCTTGCTGGTTTTTGCCATCATTTAAAAGAATTTTAACGTGAAGCAGTTCTCTATATTTATTAATAATTGTGCTTAAGATTCTTAATGGGTCTTCACTATAAAGAACTAAATCATGATAAACCGCTAAAGCTTTCTGTTGATTTCTAGCTAAAAGGGCGTTTGTAATTTCATAAACGTTATCCTCAATGTTTTTAGTAATAACCTTTTTAATCATTTCAATATCAATATGATTTTTATCTTGTGCATATAGCAACAATTTTTTCATTTCTAAGTAGGCAAACTCAGTACTGTGCGCAACGCGTTTAATAAACTCGTCTAGAGCATCTGGATCGATTGTCATGGATAAATTACCCACTTGACGTTTAGCCCAAGATACTAAGTCTTTTCCTGATTTTAATTTACATTCAACGACTTTATGTGTCTTAAGCTGTTTGACTATAGCTTTTCTATCATCTAAGGATGATACTGGCGCTGACACAATTAATACCGTTGTTTCTGCTGGGTTTTTTAAGTATTGTGCTAATAAATCAATATCGTGGTCTAATGCTTTTTTAAGTTTCTCTGTTCCTAAAAAACGAGCATTCTGACATATAATCACTTTATGATCGCTCATAAACGGTATCGTCATGGCATCATTGATTGCTTCAGTTAATAATGTTTCATCTAAATCATAATAGGCAATATTATATTCATCTACCTCATACTGTTTAATGATTTGATTTATTTTACTTTTGATATAAAAGGTGTCTTCTCCATAAAACAAAATAACCTGTTCTTTCACCTTCATCACCTCGAAACTATTATAGCATAAATCAAGGGTTAAAGACTGTTTTTTTTATGCGTTTATTGAAAATGTACTGAAAATGAATCGTTCCTTCTAGGTTTGTTTGATGAACTGTTATATTTAGCCTTTTTAACCGCTCAATCACTTCTTGATGTGGATGATCGAATGGATTATTCGCAGAAGCTGAGATTACGGCTTCTTTATGATTAACCGCTGTCAAGAAAGCCTCTGTAGAAGACGATCTTGATCCGTGATGCGAAACCTTTAGTATATTTGCCTTGATATCTTCGTTTAACAAAAGTAGTTCTCTTTCAGACTCAATATCTCCCGTAAATAAGTAAATATCCTCTGCAATCCATAACTTTAAAACAACTGAGCGATCATTTTCACTTGATGAGTCGTAAGTGTTTGGATAAATAAAAAAATTAATGCGTCCACACTGAATCATTTGGGCTTCATAAAAAACTTGATTATCGGTTGTAATGATTGTATTAATAATAAAATAGTCTTCAATTAAATCTAAGTTCCCGTAGTGATCATAATGCCAATGGGTAATCACAACATAATCAAAGTGTGTTATTTGCATCGCTTTTAAACTGTTTAGTAAACTGTTATGAAAATCAGGGGCGCCAGTATCGATTAACATGTTACATTGGTTAAAGGAATCTTGTATTAAAATGGCATCCCCATGAACGTGAAAGAATGTTACTTGTTGTTTATAAGATAGATATGGCGATAAGTGAATTAACATTAGATAAACAAACATTGAAAAATAAAGCATTATTCTTTTTGGTTTTGCTAAAATATAAAGAAAAATGGTGTAATAAAGGATGATTTTATATAGATGATTAAAAAACAGTCTAATTTCAACATAAAAATACTTTTCAGTAATAAAAATGGATTGTTCAAAGAGAAATATAACCCAAATATATATCACTTCAAAAAATGGAAATATAAAAGTAAGGTAACCAAATGGTAATAATAAAATCATCGTATAAAAGACAAAGTATATATTAAATAAAATAGTAAACGGTGTAAAGCTATAATTAAAACTTGTAATGATAGGTAACGTAGAAAAAAAGGATATAGTACTCACAAGGAGTGATTGATATACCTTTGATAAGCCATTTAATTGCTCACTAAAAAGAAGTAAAGAACCACTCACTAAAAATGTTAAGATAAATCCTAACTGAAGATAGTAAAGTGGATTAATAATAAGTAAAAAGAGTGCTAAATAAGTACATAAATCAAAAGCTGTAAAATGTAATTTAAATCGTTTATTTAAAATGAGTAGAATAACCATCATGCTTGCTCTTATAACACTTGATGCAAAAACAGTTAAAATGATGAACTGAAATAAGAAAACGCCAAGTATAATTTCAATAAAAAGGTCTTTAATTTTCAGAGTTTTTAGAATTTTGAAGATAAGTAAAGACATAAAAGAAATATGTAAACCGGATACCGCAAAAAGATGTGCGATTCCAAGTTTAGATACTGAGTTTAGTAATTCACTGTCAAACTCACTTCGATTCGCGGTAATAAAGGTTTGGATGTAAGGTAAACTTTCTGAAAAGTTATTTGACATGTAGTCATCTATAAAGCCCTTTATAAAATAAACTGAGAACCCACTTTGTGAAACGTTTACCGAGTCTGCATAATAGATTGCGTGAATATTTTGACTTAACAAATACTTGTTATAGTTAAATCCAAAAGGCATCGTTTGAACCCTATCATCTTGCTTTACTCCTGTATAAGTTATTGTGTCACCATTTTTAATATCACTAATCTCATCATAATATAGGATGAACTTGTAATTTGTCTTCGCAATGATACGGTTTTTTTCTGGTTCTACTCTTATGACTTTAGCAGGTTGTGTAAAATCAACTGGCCTTGGCATACGCTGTAGGTGCCTTATTGAAAATATTATCAAAAAAGCAACTGTAAAGTAGAAGAGTGGTTTACTATATCTTAATAGTTTGTATAAAAACAATATTACAAGACTGTAAAAAATTATATAATAAAACGCAATTATATATAAAATAACAATAATAACTACACGGTGTGCCTCACCTTTAAAGTTTAATAAAAGGTTTGATGGCTTCAAAAGTTGCCTCACCAATACCACTTACTTTTAAAATATCTTCTAATGATGTAAATGGTCCATTATTTGTTCTATATTCAATAATTCTATCTGCCGTTGCAGGACCAATATTTGGTAGTGAGATTAATGCTTCTTTTGTCCCGTGATTAAGCGATATTTTTCCGTCATCAAAAGCATCTGTTATATCTGAATCTCCATTGTGGTTTTGTGGTGGAACTACAATAACGTTTTGATCGAATAATATTTGAGATAAATTAATTTTTGACTCATCCGCATTCACTGTTAATCCACCCGCTAAATGAATAAGCTGAAACAACCTTATATGTTCGTTAACTTTGTAAACTCCTGGATGATTCACTTCTCCTTTTAAGTCGATATAAATGTAAGTACTTTTTGGTTCTTCTCTTACTTCATTGATGTAATTAGGTGTTATAGTTTGTGCACTAACAGATTGTATTTTATTTAAAATAAAGGCAATCACAAGTAATAATAATATGCTTACAATAATAATTTGGTTTTGGTATTTTTTTATCATAAAAAAACACTCCTTTCACTTATATAGTAAAGTTAGAGTGTTTATTTTTCTTTTTGTTTTAAAACATAAATGATGCGTTCTTCAAGTTCTATTTTATCGATTACATTAAAGGCGCTAATCATTTGATAAAGGTCTTCTTCTAGGTATCCTTTAGTAATGTGTGTTTCGGTTACTTTATTCACTGTCACTTGGTGTTGATGGGCACAATGAAGATTTACCGATTTAACTTCCCATTCAATATCGTAACCTTCAATAAGAATAGCTTCATTATGACCGATTAAACTTTCTATATACGTACACTTTAGACTATCAAAAATACATAACCCGTTATTATTTAAACTATTAAACACATGTTTAAATAGTTGGTAGACTTCATCTTTGGTATTTAAGTGGTTTATGACATCTACAGGCATAATAATTAGATCATATCTTCCAGTTATCGCTTCAGTAATATTATGTTGTAAAAAGGTGATATTAACGCCATCATTACCGGCATAATAACTTGCCATTTCTAACATTTCTTCATTATTGTCCATAGCGGTTGCATCATAGTCTAATTTTGCAAGTTCACGCGATAAGTAAGCCGTGCCACAGCCAAGTTCTAACACTTTAGATGGGGTTGAATATTTTAGAATTAAATCAAGATAGATTGTATATAACACATCGTCCATGAGTTGTTCATAAATCGGTGCTAATACGCTATAACTCATAGTTTGTCTATATTGATTTGTGGCACATCTAACCACATTTTTTCCATATTGTAAAACTTTCTTTCTTCTTTAGTAAAAATATTCACAACGATATCTTTAGCATCCATTAATACCCATGCGTTTGAATGATTACCTTCTACATTTGGCAAATCGTATTTTGCTGCTGATAAATCATCTTTTAAATGTTTAATGGCTGCTTGAAGTTGTCGAGTATTTGAAGCGGTTGAAAGAATAAAATAATCAAAAAATGGACTTCTCTCACGCATATCATAAACGATAATATCCTCTAATTTAAGTGATTCTAGTGCATTGACAACAATTTTAATTTTAGACATTATTTTCTCCTTGTCTTTTATAGTAGTTAAAAGCATTATAAGCTATTTTGGGAATAGTGCCTCCCGTGTTTTTAAAAAAATTGATTGATGTTTTTATGGCTTCGTAGACGGCCATATCTAAGTCTTTAAAGGCGATTTCACGAACATTTACACAGGAAGGGTACATTCTATTTGGTTCAATATAATCACTAATGAAAATGATTTTTTCAAGCTTGCTCATGTTTGGTCTTCCTACTGTGTGCGATTCAATGGCACGGATTATATCTTCATCATTGATTAAATATTTTTCTTTAGCTACTGCTGCTGCACTATAAGCATGATATAGCGGTTCAGAAAAATCCTCAAGAATAGATTCATCATAGTATTTCTTAATAATATCTATATGATATTGAATTGGTTCATATTTAGTTAAATCATGTAAATAGGCTACGATTTCGGTTTTTTCTAAAGAAACCCCGTACGTTTTTGCAAGTTTAAGCGCTGTGTTTTTCACACCATAAATGTGATTTAATCGGTCGACTTTATGCTTATATACCTCAAGTAAATCCTTTTTTATGGTCTCTAACATTAAATAATTGCCTCTCTTTGATAAGGGGTTATCCCTACTGGTGCATGTAAAGTGACTGTTGTTTTACCTTTTATTGTAATAAAGCCTAACCCTGGAATAACTAAATCTGTTTTCACATTATGTTTAGTCATAAAACGATGCGGTTTTAATGAAATATCTTGATCATCTATTGTTGGTGGAGATAATAGCGTAAACTTATGTTTTTCATAAAACTCATCAGCATTTTCTGTTTTTTGTCTATGAACTTTAAGGGTATTGTTCATATAAATCACAAAACTTGCTTCTTCACCTTGATTAAAATCTAGTCTGACCAACCCTGTTAACCATAATGTTTGACCAGCTTTTAGCTGAAATATTGAAGGTTTAATTTCTTTTTTAGGTTGAATCATTTGATAAGATTTTTCTGATAATAAATGGCCTAGGTGGTTTTTATTAAACAATCCTGGTGTATCATATAAAATTTGATCTTCAAAAGGAATTGGAATAAATCCTTGTGTCGTACCTCTTGTGTTTGAAACTGTGATGAGCGTATCTTTAAAGGCAGTACTTGCTTGTAAGAAAGTGTTGATTAAAGTACTTTTTCCTACATTCGTTGCGCCAACAATATAGATATTTCTTCCTTTACTATACTTAAATACTTGATCAATTAACGCATCAATATCCATACGTTTTATCGCACTAGTTAAGAAAACATCTAAAGGTTTAATTTGATTGACATGTAATTGTTTCATCACGCGGTGCTTAAGTCTAGCATCCGTAACACTCTTAGGTAATAAATCACGTTTATTTGCTATAACGATTAAATCGTTATATTCTGTGAGTTTATGAATTTGTGGCAACATTGACCCTTCTAAATCAAAAAGATCAACAACCATAACAACAAGTGCTTTTTCAAGTGCTATTTTACTTACAATATTTTGATAATCAGCCTCAGATAAATAAGAGGGAATGACTTCGTTGTAATGACGCATTTTAAAACAGCGTTGACATAATATATCAACAGCTTCTTCTAGTTTCTTTGGTGTATAAAAGGGTTTTTTAGGGTCGGTATTTTGTAAATGCCCTCCACAACCCATGCAAGTTCTTTCCATCATTATCGCCTCTTCAAATCTAAATTTTGGTACGTGTTAGGATGTTCTTTTTCAATTCTTCTTAAGATTCTGTTTTCTAAATAACGATTAACTTTTGTATACCATTTTTCGCTTTTTTTCTTGATTGGTAAGACGAGTACAACTTGAAGTTTTAGTCGTTTTGCACCATAAACATCTGTCATAATTTGATCACCAATCATACAGATTTCTTCTTTTTTATAAGATTTTTTTGCTAATTTGATTGCTTTTTTAAAGCCTCTTTTTAATGGTTTTTTTGCGGATGCAATAAATGGTGTTTCAACGGCGTTCGCAAATAGTTTAATGCGTGCTTTATGGTTGTTTGAGACAATGATTGTCTCAAAGCCCATGGTGTTTAGCCCTTCAAAAAAATCATGAAGTTCTTGGTGAGGAATGCTTTGATCATAAGGGATTAAGGTGTTATCAAGATCAATTAATAAAAGCCGTATCCCATTTTGATACAGCGCTTTAAAGTCAATGTCACAAACAGTGTTTTCGTGGTAATCAGGTATAAAATGTAAAGTATTAAAAAAGTGATGTATCATAGTAGCCTCCTATTTATACCGTAATTATACTAAAGCCCATAGACTTTGTCTATCTTAGGACGATGTGTTCTGAAAGTATAGTGTTTTTCGTAAGTGATTTAGTTGATGTTTTAACACTTTATGATTGGGAATATATGTAGCTAAAAGTGTATAGTAGTTTTTTGAATGATTTGCTTCGATTAGATGACATAGTTCATGTACATAAATAAACTCAAGGAACTCTATAGGATAATGAATCATTTCTAAATTAATAGAGATGTGTTTTTTTGTAGGTTGACAACTGCCAAATTTAGATTTCATATATTGCATGCGATATTTAACATGCTCTAAAGAAAAATGGTCTTTATACTTAGCTTCAAGTTGCATAACCTCAGCAAGTAAAATCTCTTTAAGTGTTCTTTTTAATGCTTTTGTTAAGCTATTTAAGTCATGATTTTTAACTGCAATCGTTACATGTTTGTTTGTGATATCTAAATTAAATGTATCTGTAAACTCTAATGTATACATCATGCCAAAAATTAAGACTTTTTTAGTCTTAATGATATGGTCAATAAGAGAAATTTGTGGTTTCATTTTTAGTAATGTTGATTCGTTTTCTTCTATGACTTTAATCAATGTTTTTTTAGTTGTATATTTGGGCATACTTACTTGAAATGATGTTTCATCTATTGGTTTGATGATAATGCGACGTTGACGTTTATTACTACGTGTATGAAACGTATACACTTGATTATTGATATGATGCTTAATCATGATAAATCATGTAACAGTTCATTTAATAGATTCGCTGCATTTAACGCTGCATTTTTTAAGAATGTATTGAAATCATGGCTTTGACTTTCATCACCAATAACATCTGAAATAGAACGGATAATTAAAAAAGGCACTTGTTCTAAATGGGCAATATGTGCAATCGCACCAGCTTCCATTTCAATCGCATTAAGATTATCATATAAAGCTATTACATCTTCTAGTGGTGAAAGTGAGGTAATAAACTGATCACCTGATGCTATAGTTCCGGTGTGAACATCAATATGAAGTTTCTTTGCGATTTGAAAGGCTTTTTCAAGTAACATACTATCTGCTTTAAAGGTTGGATTAAGTCCTGGTACTTGCCCTTTAACATAGTTAAATGCACGTACATCGACATCGTGGTAAGTAACTTGTTCTGATAAAACTACTGCTTGGTGGTTAACGTTAATACCACCAGCAACCCCACTATTTAGTAAAATCTCCACTTGATAATGTTCGATTAATTTAGTGGTTGCATACGCTGCATTTACTTTTCCAATCCCAGATAAAATCATCGTTAGATGATGGTTGTTAGTTTTAGTTTCATAAAATGTCAAATGATTGATTTTATTAATATGAACATTTTCACAGTATGATAAAAACGCATCTAATTCTTCTTGCATAGCAAAGATTAATCCAATTTTCAATGTGATCACCTCTTATTAATTATGAAAAAAAGAATGGCAAGCATTCTTTATTTCACGTCAACAATCGTTACTTTAACTTCTTTAT
Organism: Liberiplasma polymorphum; assembly: GCF_043951795.1. Classification (NCBI taxonomy): domain Bacteria; kingdom Bacillati; phylum Mycoplasmatota; class Mollicutes; order Liberiplasmatales; family Liberiplasmataceae; genus Liberiplasma; species Liberiplasma polymorphum. The sequence continues at coordinate 49,114 of NZ_JBIOAG010000011.1, forward strand.
TTGCTTCGGTTTTAAACGTAACTGATTCACCTTTTTTATGACCAATAACGGCTTTACCAACCGGTGATTCGTTCGAAATTTTACTTTCTAGTGGGTTCGCTTCTAAAGTCCCTACAATGGTGTAGTCTTTTGGTTCTAAACCATTTAGTTTTAAAGTCACGAGTTTTCCAATGTTAACTTTATTAGAATGATCTTCTTTTATAAGTTCAGCATTTTTTAAAATAATCTCGAGTTCTTTAATACGCTTTTCAATACGTGCTTGTTCATCTCTGGCTGCATCATAATCTGCATTTTCACTTAAATCACCTTGTGCACGTGCTTCTTTTAGGGCTTCTAGATTGCGTTCACGATCAACTGTTTTAAGTGTTTCTAGTTCTAATCTTAACTGATCGATACCGGATTGTGTTAATTTATATTTTCCATTTGGATCCATGATTATTCCTCCTTATTTGCATCTAGACATGTATTTTATCATGAATTGATGCTTCTGACAACATGATTTTAGTTTTGAACTTTACGTATCATATCAAACGGTTTTAGTGGCATGGGAATTTTTAATTTTAATACTTCTTTAGGATGTCTTGCGATGGTAATGATTTCACCATTTTCGTTCATAAGTTCTGGGGCAATTAAGCTTACGGCTTCGTAGCGCGGGGTAAATACTTCGATTAAATCCCCAGTTTCAAAGTAATTACGTTGTTCTATTGTCGCAATTTGGGTTTTTTCATCATAATCAAGGACTAACCCTATAAATGCTTGGGTTGGTTGCTCACTTCTTAAATTATATAATTGTTCATTTACGGTTGTCATACCTTCCATAAACCCATGTGATGTGAGACGATTTTCAGCTTTTTTTATTTCGAGTAAATATTTAGGTAATTCTACTTCTAGTTCATCACAAATTTCATCGATGAGTTTACGATAAGTTTTAACAACGGTTGCGATGTAATGGATACTTTTCATTCTGCCTTCAATTTTAAGTGATTCAACCCCAATATCAATAAGTGATGAAATATGTCTTATGGACTGTAAGTCTTTTGAACTCATCGCAAATGGGATAATGTGATTTTTCTTATCATCTTCTTCAAATAAATCGTAGTTCCATCTGCAAGAATGCGCACAACCACCTCTATTAGCATCGCGATCTGTCATATTATTTGAGAGTGTACATTTCCCAGAATAAGAAACACACATCCCTCCATGAATAAAGACTTCTAAGTCAGCATCTGTTTGACTTCTTAAAGTTCTTAATTCATCAAGGGATAATTCTCTAGCTAGAACAATTCTTTTCACACCACGCGTAACCCAAAATTTAACGGCTTTATGGTTAGTGATTGATTGCTGAGTAGAAAGATGAATTTCTAAATTAGTATGTTTTCTAGCAACATCAATTAAACTCGATGATGCACAAATGATGGCATCAACTTCTGCTTCCTCTAGTGCTTTTAAGTAAGGTAGTAAATCATCTAAATCCTCTGTATGAGGAATAATATTAGTGGTAACATAAACTTTTTTCCCTAATTGATGCGCAAATAGGCAGGCTTCTTTTATTTCTTCAATTCCAAAGTTTGATGCCCTTGCCCTAAGTGAAAACTGTTTACCGCCAATAAATACGGCATCAGCACCATACATAAGCGCAATTTTTAGTTTTTCTAAATCACCTGCAGGGGCTAGTAATTCCGGTTTTCTCATAGGATTTCCCCCTTCTTATTTAGAATGGTTTTTTTAAAGTAAAAACCATCATCATGGGTTTCTTTATATTTTTCAATGATTGCCTCATAGGATTTGCTGTTTAATGCTACATAATAGTCATTAATCAAGTCGAATGTATGCTGTTCTAAAAATAAAGTGTCGATAATGAGGGTATCTATATGTGGTTTAATTTGTTCTAAGACCGAAAAACTAGCCAGTGGTTTTGCTCTGAATATATGTGTACCAAACGCGTCTTGAACAATTTTATATGATTCATCACGTTGTTCTTCAACAATCGTGAGTTTTTTACTGTTTTTAATGGAATCTGGGTTTTCTTCTTCTGTGTATTTAAAGAAGTTTTCAACAAGTGGTCTTCTTGAATGAAACATATTTAAGTATCCATGGCCTACTAAAGTAATAGGTAGTGGTGCATCTATTGATATTTCTAGGACGTCTTTTAATGTTAACTCTCGTGCTAAAACAATGGATTGAATTTTTTCATGTTTCCAAAATTCAGCATCAATTCTTGAGGTTGTATAGGTTTCAGGATAATAGATAAGTTTATTGGTTAAACCAAAACTTTCTGAAAGTACATAAACGGCTAAATCCGCGAATAAAATACCATCAATATCAAGTTCTTTTAAGTCAGATAGGGCATCTTGTGCTGCTTCAATATGATCATCATGCATAATAATATTCATATTAATCCACACTGATTTTTGGTGAGATTTCACCTTGTTAACTAGTCCTTTAATGGTTTCGATGTCATAGGTTACTTTCATGCGATGGGATAGATTTTCATAGCCGATAATAATCGTATCCACTTCAGTTTCTAATAGTTGTTCTAACGTGGTTTCGTCATTCAAAGTAACTGCAAGTTTCATCGGCTCACCTCTTTTGCTTTAGACTTACACTCATCCCATCCCCAATGGGATAGATGACTGAAAAATATTCATTTCTGGTCATTAAGTATTGATTGAAGGCATCAATTTTTTTGGTAAGACTTTTAACGTTTTTTGATGTGTTTTCTTCAAACAATAACCCATGGAATAATAAATTATCTGTCACGATGACCCCTTCTTCTTTTAGTAAGGGTTCAAAACGTTCAAAAAAATTGATACTTTGTGCCTTAGCAGCATCGATAAAGATTAAATCAAATGGTGCGTTTAAAACAGCTAAATCCACCGTTAAAGCGTCGCCTTTTATAAGTGTGATTTGATCTTTATAAGTGCTATTTTCAATATGTTTTAGGGCAAGCTTTATCATCGATTCATCACGTTCAATTGTCGTAATCTGAACATGTGATGCAGTTGATGCCATGTGTAGTGCACTATAGCCTATTGCTGTACCAATTTCAAGAATATTTTTAGCGTGTTTTAGCGCAATTAATTGTTTTAAAAAAAGCATCCCTTCATAGGTAATAATCGGGACATTATTCTCTTTAGCAAACGTTCTTAAGGAAACGAATAAACTATCCGTTTCCTTAAGATTTATTTGTTTTAAATAGGTTTCGTTATTCATGGGTGTGATGATCATGGTCATGATCGTGATCATGCTCATCTTCATCTAAGAATTGTTCTAATTTTTCTTCAATCATGTCCCATTCTTCATCTGATTCAATTGGTAATAAATTTCCACCTTCTCCATCTTCAGTGTAAATGGCAGCAAATACTTCATCAGAATCACCTTGTTCTTTATAGACTACATAAGATTTTTGTGTTTCTTCTGATGTGAAGGTAAAGAGAATCTCATAATCAAATTCGTTTCCATGTTCATCTTCTACGCGTAAAGTTTTGTCATTCATTGTAGTATCCTCCTTATTTTTTACTGTCAAGATAGCTTTGTAAAATAATTTTAGCCGCTTCTTGATCAATATTTTGCTTTCTTTTTTTTCTATTTTTATTACTATCAATCATTTGCGCTTGTGCCATTTTAGATGTTAATCGTTCATCCCATAAATATATTGGTATAGAAATGGATGCTTCTAATAAAGCTTTAAACGCCAATGTTTTTTCCCCTTGTGAACCTATCGTACCGTTCATATTTTTTGGTAGGCCTAAGACGATGCCTTCAACTGTTTCTTTCGTTAGAAATTGTTCTAACTTTTTAATCGCATCAGGATAATCATCTTCTTCAAAGCGGATAGTCTCAACACTACGTGCTAAGATTTGATAAGGATCACTTAAAGCGATACCTAATGTTTTTGTGCCCAAATCTAGTCCTAAGATTTTCATAATAATGATGCCTTAACGTAGCGAATGACTTCGTCTACTTTTGAAACATCTTTTGCACCAGCTTGAGCAAAGTCAGCTCTACCACCGCCACCGCCACCTGCAATGCGTGCAGCTTCTTTAACTAAGTTTCCTGCATGCACATCAATGGTTGATTTTGCGATAAATAACACTTTATCTTCTGTGACATTTGCAATAAACACAACACCTTTTTGCAAGTGACTCATAAGTGTATCCGCTAAATTTTTAACCGTTTTTGGATCATAGTTGCTAACTCTTAGTACTATTTTACCATCTTTTGCTTCTTTAAGATAGGTTTGAACATCTTTTAATGATGCTTGCTCTCTTAAATCATTTAATGCTTTTTCTAATTGTTTTACATGGTGTTGTAGTTCTGTAAAATATTGACGTTTGTTTATAATATCTTGGTAAGACCCGCGTACTTTTTTCTTAACTGGGAAATCAATTGATAAATTGAAGCCTTCTTTTTTAGCAGTTTCAATTAATTGATTCGCTTTTTGAAGGGTATTTTCTATGTTATCTTCAATCCCACGCATAAAGTATTCAATATCATAAACTTTATCTTTTGCTAAGGCTGTAATACGATAAATTCCTGAACCTTTTGATTCAACACTTGCAATGGCGAAGCGCTCAATATCACTGGTATTTTCAACATGAGTTCCTCCACATAAATCAAGGGTAACCCCCATATCAATGAGACGAACTTTGCTTTCGTATTTTTCACCAAACTCTGCGATTGCACCACGTTCTTTAGCTAAATCAACTGTGGTACTTTCAATGTGTACGTCTTGGTTTAAAGCAATCTTTTCATTGACTAATGCTTCAATTTTCAAAATCATATCTTCATCAATAAGTTCAAAATGATTAAAGTCAAATCGTAAATATTCAGGTCCAACTAAGCTGCCTTGTTGGCTTACATGTTCCCCTAAAACCTCGCGCAAGGTTTGATAGAGCAAGTGGGTCACAGAATGGTGTGCCATCGTACGTTTACGCATAATGCTATCTACTTTTAAAGTAACCGTGTCATTTTCTTTTAGATCATGGTGTTCTATAACGTGAATAAATTGGCCGTTTGGTAGCTTCTCAACATCAATAACTTCATAAGATTGGCCATTTTTAACAATGACGCCGGTATCAGATACTTGTCCACCACTTTCTGCATAAAATGGGGTTTGATTAAAGACAACGCCTTCAGGAAAGACTTTTATAACTTGGGAAGTAACCTCTAAATTATCATACCCAACAAATTCACTTTTTTCTTTAAAGTTTAAAAATGCTTCATTTTGATTTTTCATAGAGGTCATAACTTTTCGTGCTGAACGTGCACGATCTTTTTGCATTTGCATTTCGAAGTCAAAGCCTTTTTTATCAATTTTTTTCCCTTTACTCTCAGCGTATTCCTCTGTTAGTTCTACTGGGAATCCAAATGTATCATAAAGCATAAAAACATCTTTACCACTTATAACATCGACTTCATCACTAAGTAAGTGTTCAAGAATTTTTTCACCTTGATTTAAAGTTTCTAAAAACTTAAGTTCTTCTTTTTCAATGACTTGTTTTGTAAAATGAATCGTTTTATTTAAATAAGGATAAGTCTCTTGCATCATATCGACAACGGTTTCTACTAGTTCTTTTAAGAACGGTCGGTTAATTCCCAGTTGTCTTCCATGTTTTACCGCACGGCGTAACAATCTTCTTAAGACATAACCTCTTCCTTCATTAGATAAGGTAGCCCCATCACTGATTGCGAATGTAACGGTCCTTATATGATCTGCGATGACTTTAAAAGACATAGACCCGTCATAGGGTTTGTTTGCTAAACGACTAATATGTTTAATCACTGGGAAAAATAAGTCTGTTTCAAAGTTTGTATCCTTACTTTGAATCACACATGCCATGCGCTCTAGACCCATTCCAGTGTCAATATTTTTATTTGGAAGCTCTGGGTATTCTTCTCTTGATAACCCTGGCTTTGCGTTAAATTGTGAAAAGACAATATTCCACACTTCAATATAGCGATCATTTTCAATATCATCACGGATGAGCGATATATCGCCTTCACCAAATGCACTACCTCTGTCAAACCATATCTCAGTACAAGGTCCGCAAGGCCCGCTACCAATTTCCCAAAAGTTATGGTCACTTTCGATAATATGGGATGGATCCACGCCAACTTCAATCCAACGTTTTTTGGTTTCTTGATCGGTTGGATATACGGTATAATATAGTCTTTTCGGATCAAACCCATAATAGGATTCGCTTGTTAAGAGTTCATATGCCCAAGGAATGACTTCATCTCTAAAATAATCCCCAATTGAAAAATTCCCTAACATTTCAAAAAATGTGTGATGTCTAGCCGTTTTTCCAACATTTTCGATATCATTTGTACGAAGACATTTTTGTGCGTTTACCAGTCTTGGATTTTCTGGAATTTTAGAACCGTCAAAATAACCTTTTAGTGCTGCAACCCCAGCATTAATCCAAAGTAATGTTGGATCATTAATTGGGATTAAACTCGCACTTTCTTCAATCTTGTGATCTCTTTCTTCAAAAAACTTTAACCAGATTTGCTTTATTTCGTGCCCTGATAAATATTTCATCGTCTCACTCCTTTAAAATAAAAAAAACGTCCTTAAAAAAATCATTTAAGGACGAAAAAATTCCGCGGTACCACCTTAGTTCTATTACTAGCACTCGATGCGTTAACGCTGCATAGCGGATGTAATTTCTTACATCTCTCCGAAGTCGCTTCAGTCAAACGCGCATGTTTGTTTACACCAACCACAAACTCTCTTTGCTTTACGCTTGCTTACTTATCTTCATCATCAATTGAATGTATTATAACGGAAGTTAGTTAAAAATGCAAACGTTATTGCTCATCATCTAAAAAATCATATGGGCTTAAATTTTGCATCTCTTCGCCTAAATAATCAAAGGGAATGGTTGAATCATTTATCACATGATTAGGTGCAATTACATCCTCATCAACCGTTTGATATGCTATCTCATTTAATAAGCGCTCTTTTAATTTGGTTAAGCGGGATTCTTCTAAATTTTTAACGGCATAACTTAGTTTATCTATATGCCCTAAAATCATAATCCTCTCTTTGGCACGGGTAATGGCTGTGTAGATTAGTTTACGCTTTAACATAATAGAATAACTACTAAAAATAGGTAAAATAACGACTTTGTATTCACTCCCTTGTGCTTTGTGGATACTCATCGCATAAGCATGGGTTATATTGACTAAATCCTTCATTCGGTATTTTACAGTTGCATCTAAAAAATCTACTGTGAGTTCTTCTGTATCATTATCAATCGCTATAACTTTTCCTTGATCACCATTCATAACCCCATCTTCAATTTGATTGGTGAGTTGTAATATTTTATCACCTACTTTAAAGAGGCGATTATTGTATTTAAGTACTTCTTCATTATTATGGTTATAGGTTTCTTGTAAGAACCGATTGGTTTCATCAATCCCAACTGTGCCTTTATACATTGGAATGAGCACTTGGATATCATCTTGTAGGTCATACCCTAATTGAATTAAGTAGTCGATGGCTTTTTTAAGTCTTGGTTGAAAATTTTGCGGGGTTTCTTTAAATATATAGCGGTCATCAAATTGTTCATCTAAATTACTAGGTAAATGGCCTAAACGGATTTTTTGGGCCAAATCAATAATATGAGAATCACTTGCTTGTCGGTGAATAACATCGAGGGTTATCGTGGGAATAATTTTAGAATCAATTAAGTCTTTAAACACTTGTCCTGGTCCTACACTTGGTAACTGAGCATCATCACCAACAAAGATAATATTAGCATAATCAGGTAAACTTTGTAGGAGTTGACTTGCTAAAAATAAATCAATCATACTCGCCTCATCAATGATAAATAAGTTGCCTTCTACTTGATGATATTTATCGTGTTGAAAAGACCCATCAAAACTATACCCTAAAAAACGATGAATGGTTTGGGCGTATGCATTGGTGGATTCTTGCATGCGTTTAGCCGCACGCCCTGTTGGGGCGATTAAATGAATGGATGATTGCTCACTTAGGGCTGGTTTTTTCAAATTATAATACGTGTAATAAACATGAATTAATCCTTTGATAACGGTTGTTTTTCCTGTACCTGGACCGCCTGTTAATATCATCATTCGGTGCTTTAAAGCATTTATAATAGCGAGCTTTTGTTTGCTGGAATAATTAATGGCTTCTTTTGTTTCGAATTGTTTAATTAAGTTATGAACTTTTGCTTCATCGATGGTTTGCGGACTTTCATTTAAAACTTTGATTTTATGGACAATTTCTTTTTCTGCTAAAACGACTGTTCTTAGCGCAATATTATCATCTTCAACCATTAATTTTTTTTCGTTTATTAATGTGTTCACGTGATCTAAAACAGCCGATTCATCTATAAATGCGTCATCTTTACTTAATCGATTGGCTGCAGTTTCAATAAAGGCATCCTTTGGTAAAAATGTATGCCCTTGTTGGTAAGTAATAAACTTAAATAGGTATATAATCATGGCACGGATACGTAAAGGATTTGTATCTTCAAAACCTAATTTTTTAGCTATGTGATCGGCACGATCAAAACCGATACCTTCTATATCATCAATCATTTTATACGGATTTTCTTCTAAAATTCTTAAGGTTTTTTCTTTATAGACACTAATAATTCGCATGGCCATTTTACTAGAAATCCCGTATCCATATAATTGAATGAGTGTTTGTTCACTGGCTTTATGTTTAATTAGACCTTCATATAAAGTATCTTTTACTTTATCTGTAAGTTTAGGAATTTGATCGAGCGCTTCCTTATTTTCGATAATAATTTTTATGGTGTTTTTCCCTAATGTATTCACAACTTTTTCAGCAGTTTTGGGACCAACTCCAGTAAATAAATCACTAGATAAATAATCAATAACCCCTTCAATATTCGTTTCACTACTACGTTCATAGCTTTTAGCATTAAATTGTTCTCCGTAGGTAGGGTGTACACTAGTTTCTCCAAAGAATCTAATTTCATCCCCTTTAGAAAAACGAGGGAAATAGCCTGTAACAGTAACAAGTTCATGGGAAAAATCATCAAAAAGTGACTTTTTGATGGAGGTTTCAGTAACGGTAACTTTTATGATCCCGTAATTATTTTCTTCATTATAAAAAGTAATATGTTTAACAATGCCTTGAAGATAGTCCATGGGCTCACCTCTTCGTTATTATAGCATGTTTTACTCATGAAAGTCGC
>NZ_JBIOAG010000012.1:0-57410 GCF_043951795.1 Liberiplasma polymorphum
CTAGTCAATCATATTAACATTTTAATACGATTTATTCAGTTATTTTTTCTTTTATGCAGGGCTTAGTTTTGCTGTTTTGTTTCAGCCCGCAGTAAAGAGTATATAACTTATCACTTTTAAAGTCAACCCTTTTGATGAAGTTTTTTCTTTTTTATATAAGAAGATATTTATCCTCTATATATATAAATGGGTCGCTATTAAACATAGTATAAAAAAAGAGCGCTTTTGTCAAACAAAAACGCTCTATTAGTTAAAGTTTTTTAGTATATAGAATTGATCTTCAAAACAATATCGTCAACTGAAATTATTTCTTTAGAATTCTCATAACGATTGATGAACTCTACATGCCCTTCATCAAAGTCTTTTCCTACAATAATACGAATAGGAATACCGATTAAATCAGCATCTTTAAATTTAACCCCAGCACGTTCATCACGATCATCAAGTAAAACATTAAAAGATTTATTTAATGAAAGGTATAATGCATTAACTTTATCAACTAATGCTTCATCTTTATAATTAACAGGAATTAAATGAATATCAAATGGGGTAATTTCTTTTGGCCATAGTAATGCGTCATCTGTACTATGTTGTTCAACAGACGCCATTAAAGTACGACTAATACCAATACCATAACATCCCATAATCACAGGTTCTTTTTTACCTTCTCGGCTTGTAAAATAGGCATTCATACTAACAGAATACTTAGTGCCAAGTTTAAAGATATTACCGACTTCAATGCCTTTAGCCGTTTTAATAGTTCCTCCGCATTTTGGGCATACATCGTTATCGCTTAATCCACTAAATTCTTGATTAGCGGCATAATCACAACTCATGCAATAAGAAATCGTATCTTCGCCAACTTCACTCATAACCATAAATTCGTCGGCTTCATCACCACCGATTTGTCCTGTGTCAGAAGAAACTATTTTAGTTGCTAATCCACTACGTCTAAACACCTCTGTGTAAGCTTCTTTCATTAACTGATACCAATAATTTAAATCCTCAGCCGTTTCACTAAAGGTATATAAGTCCTTCATAATAAACTCGCGGCCTCTCATAAGACCGAATCTAGGACGCATTTCATCTCTAAACTTCGTTTGAATTTGGTAAAGTGCTAAAGGTAATTTTTTGTATGAATTAATATAATCACGAACACACTGTGTAATGACTTCTTCATGGGTCGGACCTAAACAAAAATCGCGATCTTTTCGGTCTTTTAAACGCATGAGCTCTGGTCCGTATTTGTCCCATCTTCCAGATTCTTCCCATAAATCTCTTGGTTGAAGTGCAGGCATTAAAAGCTCACTGCATCCTCTTGAATCTAATTCTTCACGGATGATGTTTTCAATTTTACGGATTACACGGTGTCCAAGTGGTAAGTACGTATAAATCCCTGCGGCTGTTTGCTTAATAAGCCCCGCACGTGCCATTAGTTTGTGGCTTTTTACTTCTGCATCTTTTGGTGCTTCTTTTAACGTTGGTACAAATAATAAACTCTGTTTCATAAGTACACCTACCTTAAATTAAATAAACGTAAAATATCATTAAACGATACAAATACAAAGAGTGTAAGTAACAACACATACATCAATAAATGTAACGCATTTTCAACACGTTTGTTCACTGGTCTTTTTGTAATACCTTCATAGCCTAAGAAAACTAATCTTCCACCATCAAGCGCCGGAATTGGTAATAAATTAATAATCCCTAAGTTTACACTTAAAATAGCCATCCATGATAAGAATGCTACAAATCCAGACTGTATAACTGCTGCAGTAATTGTAAATATCCCAATCGGTCCAGCTAAATCGCCAACACCGACTCTACTTTCAGAAAATAAAGCCCCAATTGTCGCAAATATCATGCCCATTGCCCCTACAGTCGCTCTTACACCATAAGTAAAACTTCCAAAGAACTCTCTTTCATAGGTTGGTGAGACACCTAGTGCTGCTTGAATAAAGTTAACACCTTGACCTTCTAAGAAACTTTCACTAAATGGTCCTATAATAATCGGATTTTCAAGTTGTACACCATCACGAATAACAATGATACTCATATCATCGCCCTCAGGATTGTTACGCATCGCTTGAATTACATCGTTCCAAATGACCATTTCGACTCCATCAATAGAAAAAATTTCGTCCCCGACTTTAAGACCTGCTTTATCTGCTGGTGACCTAGCACCAACACTTCCAATGATTAATTCTTGTGGCGCATTTATATCCGAGCTAAATCCCGCATTATAAAATGATAACACTGGTGAAATTTCAAAATTTAATAAAGTACCATCTCGGTCTATAACAAAAGAGATTGAGCGGTTACCTTCTTCTTCACGCATAATACGTGATAAATCTGACCAAGTTTCAACTGGTTTTCCTTCAATAGATATAATACGATCTCCAACTTCTAAAACTTCTCCCGCAGGTAGATTTGGATTAATTTCACCTAGTTCATTCGTATCTTGATTAGGTAACCCTACAATAAATGCGACAAACACAAATAATATAAATGCTAAGACAAAATTCATAAACGGGCCTGCAAAAATCGTCGCAAAACGCTGCGTAATGGTTTTAGATTCAAAACTACGATCATAAGGCGCAATTTGCAATTCTTTTTTTTGCATTACATAATAAGCATTAGGTAACACTTCATATTCATTAATACGTAATGCTTCACCATTTTTAGATTTTAAATCCACATGGTCTACTTCAATAAGCATGGCCTCTTGATAGCGCGCATCATCTTTATTTAAAATGATATGTGTAATATTCAGTTCACCATCTAACAATACCCGTATTTCCTGACCGACTTTAACGAGTTCATCGTTTAATTCTTCCCCTGCCATCATAACAAAGCCACCGATAGGAATTGCTCGGATACTATAAGTTGTTTCCCCTTTTTTCTTACTATATAAAATAGGGCCCATACCAATAGCGAATTCATGGCATAAAATCCCTGCACGTTTTGCCATTATGAAATGTCCTAATTCGTGAAGTAAAATCACGAGTCCTAACATAAAAACAAATGCTAATATATTGAGTAAAATTGTTAATAAATCTAGTAATAACATACTATTCACCATCCAAATATTTATCATGTACAAATTTACGAACCGCTTGGTCATGCGCTAATATTTTTTCTAATGTTAAATGATTAGACTGATCAAAATGGTTCAAACATTCTATAATAATCGTTTCTATTTCTAAAAACGGTATTTTTTTATTTAAAAATAATGCTACTGCCTCTTCGTTTGCTGCATTTAACGTCACAATATGTAACCCTTTCTTTTTAGCCACAGACATCCCTAAATCAAACAGTGGATATTTAAACGGGTCAATCGCTTCAAAATGTAAGGTGTGAAACTTTGTTAAATCAAACAGTGATGGATACTTTAAACGGGTCACGCCTTGTAAGGCGGTCAAAATAGGGATATGCATGTCTGAAGGACCAAGATGGGCCAAAACATTACCATCCTTATAATATACCATACCATGAATCACACTTTCTTTGTGTATGATTGCTTCTATTTGACTGTAATCTAAATCAAACAAATAATGCGCTTCAATAACTTCAAACACCTTATTCATCATTGTTGCAGAATCAATTGTTATTTTAGCACCCATAGACCAGTTGGGATGTTTTAATGCATCTTCTACAGTGACTTGTTTTAATGCTTCTTTTGATAAGTCTCTGAAACTCCCACCACTTGCAGTAATGATGATTTTTTCTACATCGTCAAGTTTATGACCTTGTAAACATTGTGCTAAAGCAGAATGTTCACTATCAATAGGGATTAACTTTGATTTGGATGATTTTAATAACGGTTTAATGATTTCTCCACCAACTACTAGTGTTTCTTTGTTAGCGAGTAAAATATCAAAATCTCTTTTAATTGCACTTATGGTTGGTGCTAAACCAACACTACCAACTAAGGCATTGATAATTACTGTTTCATTAGGCAATGCCTCAATGAAATCGGTTAGTGATTCAGTTGAAAAAAACGTCACTAAGGGTAATGCTTCTTTAATGACATCTTCATATTGTTTATTTAAGGCAAGATATTCAACTTCATGACCTTCACAAATAGAAATCAATTGCTCAACGCTATGATTGGCTGTAACCCCAATTAGCTTAAATGCATTTGGGTATTCATTTATAATATCGATTGCTTGACGACCGATACTACCGCTTGCACCTAAAATAACAACTTTCTTCATCTTAAAGCACTCCAATTATAATCATCACAATCATAAAGGCAATTGCCGCAAAACTACTAGAATCAAAACGATCTAATACGCCACCATGACCTGGGAACAACTGTGAAAAATCTTTTATATCATGTTCTCGTTTAAAACCAGATGCAACTAAATCACCAATTTGTGCAATGATACTTACAAACAACCCAGTGAATATTGCAACAAGGATTAAAATCCACGTGGTTTCAATTTGAAAGACACTAAAATTAAGAGCAAATATGGTTCCAAATAAAACCCCGAAGAAACTACCACCAATAGAGCCCTCTATTGATTTTTTCGGACTTATTTTCGGTGCTAAACGATGTCTCCCAAACTTTACACCCACAAAATATGCAAACATATCTGTGACCATAGCTAAAATAATTAAATATAGCAACGCATAAATGCCTAACTCTCTTACCATACTTAAAGCTGAAAATGATAAGCCTACATAAAGCATAGCTAAAAGGAATTTTCCTAATATTTCACCCGTAAATGCTTCAGAAAAGACTTTAAGCATTAAGCCAATTAAGACAATGAGTAATAACCAAATTAATAGACTTTCAACCATAAAAAAATTAAGATATGTACCAAGAATGACGCCATATAATGACAGTGTACCAAAACCGAGGTAAATCATAAAGGCATTTTTGATAACATGCTTATTTTGGTACATATGAAACATTTCATAACTTGCAATTAATGTAAATACACCTAATACACCAAAAAAGACAAATCGATGGACAAATAAAAGCGGGATAAGTAAGCATGCTAATACAAGTCCAGTTATAACGCGTGTTTTCATCTTATCACCCTTTTAATCCACCGAATTTACGGTTTCTATTTTGATAACTTCTAATGGCTTTGTAAAGTGCTTTTTCATTAAATGCTGGCCAATGAGTTTTTGTGAAATAAAACTCAGCATACGCTACTTGCCAAAGCAAGTAGTTACTCAGTCTGATTTCACCACTTGTTCTAATTAGTAAATCAACCTCAGGTAACCCTTTAGTATATAAGTGGTTTTGGAAAACTTCTTCGTTAATTGCTTCAACACTTAACTTATTTTCTTTAACTTTTTTAGCAATTGCTTTAGCAGCATTAACAAGTTCATCTTTACTTCCATAATCTAAGCAGACATTTAAAATAATGCCTTTACGTTTTGATGAGTCTTTTTCTACACGTTCTAGTAATGCTACATTTTCTTTACTTAATCGATCTCTTCTTCCACTAAAAACAACACGAACATCATAGTGTTCAAAAGAATCCTTGTATTCATTTTCAAAAACTTTAGGTAAATTCATTAAATAATCAATTTCATCTTTAGGTCTTTTCCAGTTTTCAGTACTAAAAGCATAGACACTTAATACCTTCACACCTAAAGATAAACACTCGAGGGTGATTTTTTCTAAGTTAACAGCACCTTGTTTATGACCAAAAGAACGATCAAGCCCTCTTTTTTTAGCCCAACGTCCGTTGCCATCTAATATGATTGCGATATGGTCTGGTACTTTATTAGATAATACTTTATTTTTTAGTCTCAATGATGTTCACCTCGTTTTCAATTGCACATAATATTATACAACAAAAGCCCTTTTAATGCCATGTAAAATCAGTGTTTTTACAGAATCTGTATTTTAAATAATAGCTTATATAATTATAAAAATAAAACCACCAGTTGGTGGTTTTAGCTAAATATGCATTAAATCGTTTTCTTTTTCTACTAACGCTTTATCAGCACTTTCGATATATTGATCAGTTAAGGTTTGAACATCTTCTTGATAGCCTTTTGAATCATCCTCAGAAACATCACCAGATTTCTCTAGTTTTTTAATATGATCATTAGCATCACGACGAATATTACGAATCGCTACTTTAGCGTCTTCAGTAAGTTTTTTAACTTCTTTAACAAGTTGTTTACGACGTTCTTCGTTTAATTGAGGTAACACAATTCTAATTTGATCACCTTCATTTTGAGGTGTAATCCCTAAGTTAGCTGCTAGAATTGCTTTTTCTACTTCTTTTACAACGCTTCTGTCATAAGGTTTAATCAGCAATTGAGTTGGTTCTGGTACTGAAATGCCACCTAATTGATTAATCGGGGTTTCAGTTCCATAATAATTTACACGAACTGTGTTTAGTAATTTAGGATTTGCGCGTCCTGTACGGACTTTTGAAAATTCTCTTTGTAATGCATTAATTGCGCCAATCATTCTTTCTTCGGCATCTAATAAAATTTCATCCAACATAATAATAAACCTCCTTATTTAATAACTGTTCCTATATTTTCACCAAGGGCCGCTCTTTTAATATTACCCTTAATGTTCATATCAAATACGACAATTTCAATATCATTATCCTTGCATAACGCTGCGGCTGTAGAGTCCATAACTTGTAAGCCATTTTCTAATACTTCGTGATGGGTTAACGTTGTATATTTAACAGCATCATTATGGAAACGAGGGTCTTTGTCATACACACCATCTGTTCCGTTTTTTGCCATTAAAATGGTTCTAGCACCGATTTCTGCAGCACGAAGTGCACTTGTAGTATCTGTACTAAAATACGGATTGCCTGTTCCCCCACCAAAGATTACAATCATCCCTTTTTCTAAGTTACTAATCGCTTTTCTTCTAATATAGGGTTCAGCCACTTGTGGAATATTTAAACTGGTCATTGTGCGTGTTTCAACACCGAGTGTTTCTAAAGCATTTTGTAAAGCAAGTGCATTCATTATCGTTGCGATCATCCCCATGTAATCTGCACTGCTTCGTTCCATACCCATTTCACTTGCAGTTTTACCACGCCAAATATTTCCGCCACCAATAATGACACCTATTTCAAATAATCCTAAATCATAGGCATCTTTAATTTCTAGTGCAATTTCTTTAACACGTAACGGGTCAATACCTTTGTCGCTTTTTCCACTTAACGCCTCACCACTTAACTTAATAATTAGTCGCTTTTTTTCACTCATATATTCTCCCCCTATAAAATTAGGACACAAAAAAGTGTCCTAAATTCAATTAAGCTTGTTTCATTTGTGCTTGAACTTCGCTTGCAAAATCATCTTGACGTTTTTCAATACCTTCGCCAACTTCTAAACGAATAAATGACACGATTGAAGCGTTCGCTTCTTTCGCGAATTGTTCAACTGTAATGTCTGGGTTCTTAACAAATGGTTGGTTTATTAAACAAATTTCTTTTAAGAACTTGTTTAAACGCCCAATTACCATTTTATCAACGATTGATTCAGGCTTACCTTCATTTAATGCTTCGTTTCTTAATACTTCACGTTCGTGAGCGATAACATCTTCGCTGATTTGGTCTTGGTTAATGTAACGTGGATTAATCGCTGCAACATGCATTGCAATATCTTTAGCGACTTCTTCAGTTCCATTTTCAATAATGCTGAGTGAAACAATTTTTCCACCCATATGTGAATAAGCACCAAAATTCATGTTGTCTGATTTTTCAACCACATACACACGTCTTAAAGATAACTTCTCACCGATTTTTGCTGTTGCATCTACGACGACGTCTTCAATACGTTTTCCATCAATGGTAACGTTTAAAGCCTCTTCTAAATTTTTAGCACCTGATGCTAAAATTGCTTTTCCGATATTATCTAGTAGTGTTAAAAACTCAGTGTTTTTAGCAACGAAGTCTGTTTCTGAGTTCAACTCAAATAAAACTGCTTTATTACCTTCTACTAAAATGTTGCATAATCCTTCAGCTGCAATGCGATCTGCTTTTTTAGCTGCTTTTGCAATACCTTTTTCTCTTAAGTAATCAATCGCTTTATCGATATCCTCGTTAGTTTCTTCTAAGGCTTTTTTACAATCTAACATACCAGCTCCGGTTTTGTCACGTAACTGTTTTACTAATGCTGCTGTTACTGCCATGATATACCTCCAATATGATTTTGTCTCACTAAATATTTTACCATATCTAGTGTTGTAATAAAATAGTCGTTAAAGTTTTCTTGAAAAAGAGAGCATTGAAGCTCTCTCATTTATTTTCTTAAAGCTTCAATAAGTTCAGCTTTTTTAAGTTTTGAATATCCTGTAAGACCAGATTCTTTAGCAATTTCTCTTAATTCTACAACTGTTTTGTCTTCGAATTTATCTGCAACTTTCGTTTCAACTTTAGGCTCTACCTTTTTAGGTGCTGATTTCACTTCTGGTTTTGCTTCTGGTTTAACAACTGGTTTTGCTTCTTGTTTAACAACTGGTTTTGCTTCTTGCTTAACAACTGGTTTTGCTTCTTGCTTAACAACTGGTTTTGCTTCTTGTTTTACTTCTGGTTTTACTTCTGCTTTTGGAGCAGTTTTAGGTGCTTCGTATTTTTTAGGTGCTTCGTATTTTTTAGGTGCTTCATATTTTTTAGGTGCTGGTTTTCTATTGTCAGGTCTGTCAGATCTATTGTCTCTTCTATCAGGTCTGTCAGTTCTGCCATCTCTTCTTTCAGGTCTTCTAGCAGGGCGTTCTTGGCGTTCTTCTTTAGGAGGTAATTCTACAATTTCTCCACCAGCGCCTTCAACTAAAGCATTAACCATTGTACTAACAATAACTTTAATAGAACGAATTGCATCGTCATTTGCTGGAATAATGTAATCTAATTCATCTGGATTACAGTTGGTATCTACCATACCGAATACAGGGATACCTAATTTTTTTGCTTCTAAAATTGCATTTCTTTCTTTACGTGGGTCTACAATAAATACTGCATCCGGTAAAGTTCTCATATCTTGGATTCCACCTAAGAATGCTTCTAAACGTGCTAACTCTTTACGTAATCCAATAACTTCTTTTTTAGGTAAACGATCGAATGTTCCGTCTGATTCCATTTGTTTGATTTCATGTAAACGACGAATACTTTTACGAATCGTTTTAAAGTTAGTTAAAGTTCCCCCTAACCAACGTTTTGATACATAGTAAGCTCCAGCACGAACTGCTTCTTCTTCAATAACTTCTGCAGCTTGTTTTTTGGTTCCTACAAATAATACTTTCCCACCGTCTTTTGATATTTCTAAAAGTTTTGCATAACTCTCTTCGATAAAAACTACGGTTTTTTGTAAATCAATGATGTGGATACCGTTACGAGAAGTATAAATATACTTATCCATTTTCGGATCCCAACGACGTGTTTGATGTCCAAAATGAACACCAGATTCTAACAATTGTTTCATTGTAATAACTGCCATAATCTCATTCCTCCTATATTTTTTGATTTTACCCTCCACAAACGTCAACACTTATTTCCCACTGTTTTCTTAAACAGCTCATGGGAAAAAGCTCCTCTTGTGTGTGTATTTTACGGCATTTAGTAGTATAACAAAAAAACACTCGCAAAGCAAGTGTTTTTGTTTTGAAAATTAAGAATTTTTGCTCGAATACCCATTTTCAGATTCGAGTTGTATCATTTCTGTACTTAATGTTTTATATAAGGGTTTGAATAACCACATGATGGTGACAAAGTTACTAATTGCCATGATAATTTCAAATGGAATATCTAAAATTAAGTACGCCCAGAAATCAAATATCTCTTGTTCAATCATGCGAAACGGAATATAAATCCATCCGTAAACAAATCCGAAGATCAATCCAAAAAGTGCGAGTTTAATTTCATTTTTAGTTCGTCTTAAAATCGTATGATAACTGATTGGAATTAACAACCACGCTATAAGCATTGGTGCAAGCATCAATGGATAAAGCGTACCCATATAAATATTATCCAAAAGTACGTAAACAATGATAATGACAATTGTTTCTTTAAGCTTGAAAATAGAACTAAATAAAACAATCAGTAATGTCGTAAATTGTACATTAGGAATAAACACCAACATCTGTTCTTGAACAAATAATATGGTGACACACATAGACATGAATATGACGCGTTTTAACTCCACTATGAGTTTCCGCCTTTCCCATTAACTTGGGCATATTCGAAAATATAAGTGTTTCCATCAATTAGCGGTATTAAATCTATGCCTAAACTAGACATTTTTCGATTCATTTCGACTAAATCACCGTTACGGTCATAAAGATAGCCATCAATAAGAATACGGATAAAATCCGATTCAAAATCTGTGACGACTGTATCAATCCCTAAAATAACAGTCCCTGTTAAAGATGAACTAACTGAAGGTTGTGTGGTTACATGATAATTTGCTAATAATAAACTTAACAAAGTATCTTCATCATTAAACGAGATTGTATCTTGAACAACTATTTCACCAAACTCATCAATAACAATAATTTGTATAGCCCCTTCAGCGTCACTTTGTTCATAAGGGTTATATCCAGCCGATGCATACCAAAACCCACTCATAAGGATTAGTACAATCGAACTAATTAATAATTTCATCTAATCACCGCTTTTTTATTCGAATATAAATGGATGGACCTCATCAAAAGTATTTAAATATTGTTCATAAACAACAAGTGCTAAAAATGCTTGAGGTGTTGAGAAGTATAAATCTGCTTCTAAATCATCCATTTTATAATAAAAACTACCTGTACCTGAATGGAACTTTAAGAAGTTTTCAATTAAAGATACGCCTTCTGAATCGTTGAAAGCTGAATCTTTAGGATCGATGTCATGACTAACTAGCGCCATGATCACATGTGCGAACGATGCTGCATTATCGCCATAAGCACTCATATATAACAATTGTTCAATAATGGATATAATGTCATTTTCTAATGTTTCTGTATCTTCAATCAATGAAAGTGCAAGTAAAACTAAACTTAATGTGTCTAAATCAAGTTCTGCTAACTCACGTCCATTTAAATCAGTTATGAAATTTGCTTTAAATGCGTCTAAATCAAGTGAATCGTTTGCTGATAGAGCAATAATTTGTAAAGCAGTCGGATAAGGATGTGATACCGATTTTAAATCGAATAACTCTTCTGTTAAATCTGTAACATCTAGTCCTAAAGACTGATAAATTAAAATGCTTTTAACGTAATCATTAGCCGTTTCTTCAACCAGCGTTTCCGGAATCGTTTGATCATATATATCAATAATACCTAAATGATATAATCCTGGTAACACATAGTAATGTAGTGAATCATATAAATATGAGTCAATATAATTATCTAAGAATCCTTCAATGGCTTCATGGATACTTAATGCCGTTGTATCCCACCAGATTAATTCAAAGTGGATAACATCTTGGTCCTCGTAAGTTAAGTCTTCAATCCCAACCATTGAGGCTTCGCCATTTTTAGAGATTGAGATAAAGTTCCCGTATTTAGTTGTTAATCCTTCAATACGTGTAACAAATTTTCCCCAACCAAAGTCATCAAACTCAACATCAAATCCTTGCATTAATAAATCAAGCAATGTGTACGCATCTTCTTCATTATAATGAACCACTTGTGTTAATTGCTCGCCATTAATTGCGACTGTGAAAATGATGGTGCCATCATAAAGTTCTGCACGCAACGCATCAATTTCTGCTTGAAGGGCTGTGATGGTGTCTTGAAGGTCGCTAAGCGCTACTTCTTTGTCTTCTAGTAACAATAATAAATTGTCAATAAGTGCTTCTTTTTCGCTGATTGTTGCTTCTAGTTCTTCAATACGTGTTGTGTCACTTGGTTGTGTACAAGCGACTAAAGATATAGTCATTAAGATAACTATAGCTAGTGAGAATAGTTTTTTCATTATTTTCCTCCTCTAATCTATTTTGAAAATAAAAAAACCATCCTCCCAGATGGCGTACGGCTATCTATAAAATACGAAAAAATCGTTTATAGATAAACGTTACTACTCATACCCAGGAGTGTAATGTGATTAAAAATACTAGGTAGGTCTACCGGCTCGGCTTCATCCTACTATGCACCTTCCCGCTAAAGCAGTGGTTGTTTGCATTTCGTCCGCGTTACGGTTGCTGGGACAGCTTGGGATTTACACCCAATTCCCTGTTATGTCGTAAGACACCTAATGTTTCTATTATTAGTTTAGTCTTTATGGGTTGATAATGTCAAGGAGAGATTTGTTAAATTTGTGGCGATTTCATGATATAATTATTAAAAATGGTAAAGGAATTGATAGGATGAGAGGTTTTGAAGTTGCTAAAGGTTATGAAAAATTAACCATAAATTTACCCAAACGATCAACCCATGCTAGTGCTGGTTATGATTTTGAAACTTGTGAAGATTTAGTAATTAATCCAAACGAAATTAAACTCGCTAAAACCGGTGTGAAAGCTTTTATGCAAGAGGATGAGGTTTTAAAATTATATCCAAGAAGTTCCTTACCAAGAACTTTCGGAGTTACCATACCAAACAATGTGGGGATTATCGATGCTGATTATTACGGAAACCCTGATAATGATGGTGCGATTTTTGTCTCACTGATTAATTTTACCAATGAGATACAAACCATTCCTAAAGGTACACGGATTGCACAAGGAATATTTATGAAGTATTTGACCATTACCAATGAACCACCAATCAATGAAAAACGTAATGGTGGCTTCGGTTCTACAGGAAAATAAAAATGCTACCGAGGTAGCATTTTTTTAATGTTATTTTCCAATTGCGAATGTTAACTCTGCGCTTGCAGCTAGTTCATCACCTACATAAGCTTTTGCAGTGCCTTTACCTACTGGTCCACGCATTTTAGTAATTTCTAGTTCTAGTATTAAAGTATCCCCAGGAACAACTTTACGTTTAAAACGACAATTATCAATACCAGCAAAATAGGCAGTTTTCCCTTTAAATGATTCATCACTTAAAATCGCTACCGCACCCGCTTGTGCTAAGGCTTCAATAATTAAAACGCCCGGCATTACATGCTCTTCTGGAAAATGTCCTTGAAAGTGCGCTTCTGAGGCCGTAACATTTTTAATGGCTTTTACACGTTTTCCTACTTCTAATTCAAGTACACGATCAACAAGTAAAAATGGATAACGATGCGGAATGATTTTTTGAATTTCATTACTGTTTAACATCTTATTCCTCCCACTTTTTAAATACAACTGTTGCGTTATGCCCACCAAATCCTAACGAGTTTGATAAAGCATACTGTATATTTTTTTCTTTCCCTTTATTAATAGTATAATCTAAATCACAATTTGGGTCAGGTGTTTTATAACCAATAGTTGGTGGAATAAATCCATCGCGTAAAGCTAGAATAGAGAATATTGCTTCAATTGCACCACTAGCCCCTAGTAAATGCCCTGTCATCGATTTTGTAGAACTTACTGATAACTTATAAGCATGTTCATTAAATAAACGTTTAATCGCTAAAGACTCGATTCGATCATTTAAAGGAGTTGATGTCCCGTGTGCATTAATGTATCCAACGTCTTCAAGCGGTACATTTCCATCTGCTAAGGCAATACGCATACAGTTCATTGCTCCAGTACCTTCAGGATCTGGACTTGTAATATGAGTGGCATCACAAGTTGCGCCGTAACCAACAATTTCACCATAGATCTTAGCACCACGTGCTTTAGCATGCTCATATGATTCAAGTATAAGCGTTGCCGCTCCTTCACCCATAACAAATCCACTTCTGTTTAAATCAAACGGAGTTGATGAATAAGCAGGATCGTCTGAATCACTTAATGCTTGCATTACATAAAAACCTGCAAGTCCTAAATCAGTAATACTCGCCTCAGAGCCTCCACTTATCGCTACTTCTAAATACCCATCACGAATAGCTCTAAACGCTTCACCAATTGTATTGGTTGCACTAGCACAAGCAGTAACACTTGCGGTTGCAGGACCATGAAAACCGTATTTGATAGCTATATTACCAGCAGCAATATTAATAATAGAATTAGGAATGAAAAATGGAGAGATTCTGTGGAATCCTTTTTCTAAGCCTTTGCTATGTTCTTGGGCAATCGTTTCTAATCCGCCAATCCCGCTACTATAGTAAACGCCAACTCTATCTTTATCGAGTGTTTCCATATCAAAAGCAGCATCTTTAATTGCTTCATCACTTGCTATAATAGAAAATTGTGTAAAACGGTCTAATCGTCTTGCTTCTTTTCTACCAAGGTATTCGTTTACATCGAAATCTTTAACTTCTGCAGCAATTTTAGTTTCTAGATTTGTTGTATCAATTCTTTTAATAAAATCAATTCCATTGGTACCACTTTTAGCAGCTTCCCAAGTTGTAATTGCATCATGACCTAATGGGTTTATGGTCCCAATCCCTGTAACAACAACACGTCGTTTCATTAAATCATCCCTCCATTGACACTAATAGTTTGTCCTGTAATGTAGCCTGCTTCATCGCTTGCTAAAAAAGCAACAGCATTGGCAATATCTTCAACTTGGCCTAATCTTCCAAGTGGAATTTGGTCTAAATAATAAATTTTTACAGCTTCTGGTAAATTATCTGTCATTTTAGTTTCAATAAATCCTGGTGCAACGGCATTTACAGTTACTTGTTTTTTTCCAAATTCTTTTGCTAATGCTTTAGTCATTCCAATAACACCGGCTTTTGAAGCAACATAATTAGCTTGTCCTGGATTTCCGATTAAGCCAACCACACTTGAAATATTAATGATTCGTCCGTATTTTTGTTTTAACATAGGGCGGGTTGCGTGTTTAATCATGTTCCATGTCCCTTTTAAGTTGACATTAATAACCTGATCAAAATCATCTTCACTCATTCTAAGCATTAACTGATCTTTGGTTATCCCTGAATTATTAATTAAAATATCGACTTTACCATAGGTTTCAATGGCTTTATTCACAAGGGCTTCTGATTCTTCGTAACTTGCAACATTTGCCTTATAAGCAATGGCTTTTCCGCCACTTTCTTCAATCATTTTAACCACTTCTAGTGCCGAAGTTTCTGAGGAAGCGTAATTTACTGTAACAAACGCACCTTCTTTACCAAAATGCAGTGCAATGGCTTTTCCTATTCCGTTAGACCCACCTGTAACTATAACTGATTTTCCTTTAAATTTCATCTTAATCCATCTCCTTTAAAGACGCTAAAGTACTTTGAAGAGAGTCGTGATCTTCAATGTTAAATACACTGACATTGCGGTTGATTTTTTTAACCATCGCTTTTAATGTCGCTTTAGGGCCTAATTCAATAAATGTATCAAATCCATCTTTTATCATCATTTCAATCATTGGATAAAATAAGACGGGTTGTGTGATTTGATCAACCATTTGTTTTGCTAAATTTTGTTCGTATTTTTTTCCGGTTGTATTAATGTAGAAAGCTTTGTTAGGCTCATTTAATTTTACATATTTTATATAATCGTTAAATCCATTTGCTGCTTCTTCCATATAAGGGGTGTGAAATGCACCGCTAGTTTCTAACATGATAGCACGCTTAATCCCAAAATCACTTGCTTGTTCAACTAACACTTCAAGTGATGCTTTAGGACCACCCACGACATACTGTGAAGGTAAATTATAGTTTGCAATATAAATATCATCAAACTTTTCTACTAGGGCTTTGACTTGATCTAAATCTCCAAGTAAAGCGACCATTTTTGACTTGATTTTCTTTGTTGCTTCATTCATAAAGTAAGCACGATGGATAATCGTTCTTAATCCATCCTCAAAACTAAAAACGCCTTGGTCAAACATCGCTCCATATTCACCAAGGGATAATCCACAAGACCCTTCACTTAAGATGCCTTGTTCATTAAGTAGTTTAGTTATACCTACGCTTAAGGTGAATATTGCTGGTTGTGCATAAATTGTTTGATTAAGCTTTTCTTCTTGATTAAACATGATGTCTTTTAAGTCTTCACCTAAAATATTACTCGCCTCATCAAGGTGATTTTTAAACACTTCATAATTTTTATACAAAGACTCACCCATACCTAAATATTGTGCGCCTTGTCCTGAATAAATAAATGCTAATTTCATATTAAAGTCTCCTTAAATTAAGATAACTTTTTACAGCTCAATCATAGCGCCGCCCCAGGTTAATCCTGCGCCAAACGCTACAGTGACAAATAAGTCACCTTTTTTAAGTTTTCCTTCTTTGATAGCCTCATCAATCGCAAGAGGAACGCTTGCTGCTGAGGTATTGCCATATTTATCGATATTCATAAACATTTGTTCAATAGGATAATCTAATACTCTTGCTGCTTTATCAATAATGCGTTGGTTTGCTTGATGCGCAACAATCATGGTTAAATCTTCTAATTTATGATTCGTACGTTCAAGTAATTCTAATACGGTATCAGGTAAAACTTTCGTAGCGAACTTAAAGACTTCAGTGCCTTGCATTTTAATGAATGGTAAAGAATTTTGATTGGTTTTAAAGTCTTTTTTAAGCGGGTACCCTTCCATACGTAATAACCCTTCTAAATCACCTTTAGAATAGGTAACAATATCTTTGATTTTTGGGGTATCACATTTATCTATAATCATAGCCCCAGCTGCATCAGCAAATAATACACACGTATTTCTATCTTCAAAGTCTGTATATTTTGTTAAAATTTCAGCACCAACAATTAAAGCGCGTTTGTAAGCACCGCTTTTAATCATTTTATCTGCAATATTTAATGCATAGATAAATCCAGTACAAGCCGCATTTATATCAAAGGCTGTAATTACATTGAGCCCAAGTTTTCTTTGTAAAATATTCGCAACGCCTGGAAACGGGAAGTCAGGGGTTACAGTCGCAACAATGACTAAGTCAATTGTAGATGGATCTATTTGAGCATCCTCAATTGCTTTTAAACTTGCTTTTAATGCTAAATCTGATGTGTTTTCATCAAATGACATATGACGTTCTTTAATTCCGGTACGTGATTGAATCCATTCATCAGAAGTCTCTACAAGTTTTTCTAAATCTTTATTTGTAACGACAAACGGTGGGACATATGAACCAGTCCCCAAGATTTTAGTATAAATCATTTTACCACTCCTTTTAAGTGTTCATAATTGAATCGTTGGAAGAAACCAATGTTACGATATTTAGCGTAACGCGCGGTCTTAATTTCAAAATGACTCATGTTTTGATAACGTGCTAAAGATTCAATAATGGTATCTTTTACTTCTTCAAAGGTTTCAATAGGATCGTGATGTGCACCACCAAGTGGTTCTGTTATAATGCCATCAATAATACCTAACTCTTCTAAATCAAAACTTGTTAGCTTCATCACTTCAGCCGCTTCTTTTGCTTTAGTTGAATCCTTCCATAAGATACTTGCGTAACCTTCAGGTGAAAGAATTGAATATATACTATTTTCAAGCATAAATACTTCATTACCCATCCCGATAGCAAGTGCGCCACCTGAACCACCCTCACCAATAACAATGGCAATAATTGGGACACCTAAATCGCTCATTTCGTAAAGGTTTCTAGCAATTGCTTCTCCTTGACCTCGCGCTTCAGCACCAATCCCTGGATAAGCACCTGGTGTATCAATAAAGGTTATAATTGGACGGTTAAATTTTTCAGCTTGTTTCATAAGACGCAATGCTTTTCTATACCCTTCCGGGTGTGCCATCGCAAAGTTGCAAGCAATGTTTTCTTCTGTGGTGGTTCCTTTTTGTTGTGCGATTATGGTTACGGGGATATTGTTAATCATGCCAATACCACCTATAATGGCTCTATCATCGGCAAAAGAACGATCACCATGAAGTTCTATAAAGTCATCAAACACATTATCAATAAACGCTTTCGCATTTGGACGTTGCTGATGTCTAGCAAGTAAGACACGATCCCATGAGGTAAGTGATGACATGGCTTTTATTTTATAATCGTTTATCGTTTCTTTAATTTCATCAATAGCCGCTTGATCATCTAAACGGTAAAGTTCTTCTTCTAGTTTTTTAAGTTTCTTTTCTTTTTGTAAGATATCCATTTTATACACCTCGCTTATGCATGACAAGTAAACGATGTAATGTATCTCTCATCTCATGTCGATGAACTACTGTATCAACCATACCTTTTTCAAGTAAAAATTCTGCAGTTTGGAATCCTTCTGGCAATTGTTGTTTAATGGTTTGTTCAATAACACGTGGTCCTGCAAATCCAATTAATGCTTGGGGTTCTGCAATAATAACATCACCTAACGAAGCAAAAGAGGCTGTTACACCACCTGTGGTTGGATCGGTTAAGACACTAATATATAGTAAGCCTTGTCTATGTAATTTTCTAATGGCACCACTGGTTTTGGCCATCTGCATTAAGCTATAAATACCTTCTTGCATTCTAGCCCCACCAGAGGCAACAAAAATAACTAAAGGTAATTTCTTATATAATGCATATTCAATGCTTTTAGTCACTTTTTCACCAACAACACTACCCATACTACCCATCATGAAGTGACTGTCCATTACACCAATAATACATGGTTCTTCACGGATTTCTGCATAGCCATAAATATAGGCTTCATCCATATTAGTACGTTTTTTATAATCATGAATTTTTTGTTCATAACCTTCTTGGAATAATGGATTTAAAGTAATATATCCAAACCCTTTTTCCACGAATGTATGTGGATCACACGTCATAGAAATACGATCAATTGCACGTATTCTAAAATGATTTTGACAGTTTGGACATACAAGTTGATTTTTTAGTACTTCTTGTTGAGGAAAAGTTGATTTACATTTCGAACACTTTTCATATAACCCTTGTGGTACATCTGGTGCTTTATGGTGTGATAATGGTTTTTTTCTATATAAGTTCATGCGGTCTCGCATGCGTCGTTTCTTATCAAATGATTCTTTTAATAGATCACGTTTCATAATCTAACAACCCCTCAAGATTTTTCTCAATGAATCCAGTGTCAAAGTCACCTTTAACAAAATCAGGATGCATTAAAATCATCGTTAAGAATGTTTGATTATTAGGGACACCTTCGATTATAAGTTCTTCTAATGTTGCACGCATTTTACGAATAGCATCTAATCGGCTATACCCATGAACAATGACTTTACCAATCATTGAATCATAAAATGGTGGAATAACATAATCTGTATAAATCATTGAATCAAATCTAATCCCTAAACCTTGTGGTACATGAAGCATTTCAATTAACCCTGGACTTGGTCTAAACTGATGTTTTGGGTCTTCTGCATTAATACGTACTTCAATCGCATGACCTGTAAACTTAACATCTTCTTGTTTATATTTTAAATGTCTTCCTGCAGCAATACGCAGTTGTTCTTTAACGATATCAATGCCTGTGATCATTTCAGTTACAGGATGTTCTACTTGAATACGTGTATTCATCTCGATAAAATAAAAACCATCTTTATCTACGATGAATTCAATCGTTCCAGCATTTTCATATTTAACAAACTCGGCTGCTTTAATAGCCGCTTCATACATAGCTTCTTTCATCTCAGTTGGAATGCTACTAGGTGCTTCTTCAACGACTTTTTGGTTTCTTCTTTGAACACTACAATCACGTTCACCTAAATGAATGATTGCACCGTATTTATCTGCTAAAATTTGAACTTCAATGTGTTTTGGGTTTTCAACAAGTTTTTCAATATAAACCCCATCATGTTTAAAAGCCGCTGCAGCTTCTTGTTTCGCTGCGCGGTAGGCTTTTTCATATTCACTTTTATTTCGAACAATACGCATTCCACGACCGCCGCCACCGGCACTGGCTTTAATTAAAATTGGAACCCCAATTTCTTCAAGGATTTTTTTACCTTCTTCAAGTGTAACTTCACCCTCGCTACCAGGCACACATGGTACACCCGCCTCGCGCATTAATTTTTTTGCCATTGCTTTATCTCCCATTTTAGAGATAACGTTACTTTTTGGACCAACAAAAATAATGCCACAAGATTCACACAATTCAGCAAATTGAGCATTTTCACTCAAAAAGCCAAAACCAGGATGAATTGCTTCAGCTCCTGTGTTAATCGCAGCACTAATAATATTTTCCATATTTAAATACGATGCACTTGCTGCGTTGTCTCCAATACAAACTGCTTCATCAGCAATATGGACATGTAAACTATCTTTATCAGCTTTACTATAAACTGCAACTGTTTCGATTCCCATTTGTTTACAGGCTCTAATAATGCGAACCGCAATTTCTCCACGATTCGCAATAAGGACTTTATGTAGCATTATTCAATCTCCATAATGATTTGATCATACATGACCATATCACCGTTTTTCACATTGATTGACATGATTTTACCATCTCTTGGTGCGGTGATTTCATTCATTACTTTCATTGCTTCAATAATGAATAAAGTATCCCCTTTTTTAATATTTTGTCCTATTCGTACAAATGAGGGTTGATCAGGTGCAGGTGCTTCGTAATATGTCCCTACAAGCGGTGCTTTAAGTGGTTCATACGTTGGTTTGGCAGGGGTTACAGGTGTATTAGCTTCATTAGCTACAACTTGTTGTGCAGGAACTTCAGCACGAACAACTTCTTTTACCTGTACACTCTGTTTCTCTAATTCTATAGTAACATCACCTTTATCGAGTTTAATACGAGATAACGATGATGATTCAAATATTTTTATTAATTCTTTAAGTTCTTTGTTATTCATAGTGTATGCCTCCATTAAGGAGAAAAGTAAAGATTTCTACAAACCTCTACTTTAATCCCTCAATATATTTCAAAATATCTTGAACTGTTCTCATATTTTGAGCTTGATCGTCTTCAACTTTAATGTCAAATTCATCCTCTAAAGCCATTATTAATTCAACGACATCAAGGGAATCTGCTCCTAAGTCATCAATAATGCTCGCTTCTAAAGTAACTTCATCTGCTTCTACGCCTAATTCAGCGACTATAACTTCACGTATTTTTTCAAACATTGTACATACCTCCTTTCATGCAATTATATCTATGAATTTTAGTCATGTCAACTTATTTTGATATTCAAAATATTCGATATTCCACATATTTTTCTCCACTCATATGAATACCCTTTTATATGTTTGTACACGCATGTATGATACCGTTTTTATAATGTATATCAAAAAAGACTTTATCGCCTCTATTAAGGCGTAAAGTCTTATTATTATTTTATGTTAATTAGAAATCATATCTTTATGTTCGTACACGAACATTATTTTTAAATATCATTATTGTTTATTTATAATTTTTATAAACAATCAGTTTCGGTCAAAATTTAGGTTCGAACAGTGAATATTTTTACTAGTTCCTTGTCCGCTAATTGTACAGGTAAAATCTTTACTAAAATCTATTAGTTCGTATGCCAAACCATTATATTTGATATTTGTTTTTGATTCTAAGACGTAATTTCTAAACGTGTCAAAGCAATCGGTTTGAACTAATCGATTAAAATGATCGATAAAAGCAGTTAAAATGTGTTCAATTTTGTAGTTTTTCTTAGTCAATGTCTTAAGTGAAGTTGCTAAAAAATCTTTGCTTGATAAGTCTTCATTAACATTTAACCCAACACCTACAATCTTATAGGCTTGATCTTTGAGTAATATGTTTTCAATTAATATACCTGCAATCTTAAATTTACCGACATATACGTCATTTGGTAGTTTAATTGAGGCATATATATTTAAATCATCAAGTATCTTTTTTAAGGTAAGTGCAGTGCTCATAAGCAATTGTGTCGATGAGATGGTATTATCCTTTATCAAGAAACTAAACAGTAAGTTTTCATGTCCTTTACTTTCCCAGACTCGTTCTCTTTGTCCTCGTCCAGCTGTTTGAATGTTGGCACGAATTAAAAAACCATGCTCTAATGTTGCAAAGTTTTTCTTAATATAGGTATTTGTTGAATCAATTTGTTCAACGGTTTTAACTAATTCTTTTTTAATCATTGTAACCACCTGCAGTAATGATACATAAGGAATGGAAATATGTCAAACAAAAAGGCGCATAAGCGCCTTATTTGGACTAAATTATTTTAGCATTTGAGCAATGAACCAAAGTTCTTTGTCATAACCTGCTACGTGATCTTCCATCATAGCTACAGTGATGTAGTCATTAACTTCATCAGCAGCTGTTCTGATTGAATCAGCTAATTCTTTTAATGCTACAACTTCATCTTTAACAATTTTCATTGTTTCGCCGATTTTATAATCGCGAACTTCTAATTCTTTAACGTTTGTTACTTCTAAATATGATTTTTGTGAAGCTAGTGGAAATTCCCCTAACATTTTAATGCGTTCTGCAACTTCATCATACTTTTCGAATAAATCGTCATATAGTTCTTCTAAATGTACGTGGATAGGTACGAATCTTTCTCCAGTAACATTCCAATGTAAGTTATGGAACTTCGTATTTAGCACTGCTAAATCTGCAACGTATTGATTCATTAATTTAATTTGATTTGACATAAAATAATTACCTCCTTAGTTTTCATTACTATTATAACATAGATAAGGTTTTATTCAAGGTATTCGCCTATTAATAGTTGCTTATCTCCTTGAAGCTTTTGCGTTTTTTACAGCCTTTTTAAGTTCTTGTTCAGCCATTAAGAAATCCATTGTTCTCTTACGATTTTCTTCTAAACGCTCTTTTCTAACTGAGTTTAAATGTTCCATCGCTGAATCTTTATTTAACCCAACATGTGCTTCTTGTGCGATGACGTTAATGTAGTTATCTTGCTGTTCTAAGACGCCGTTAATGATAACTGTAAAAACATTTTTTTGATCTTTTACAAGTTTTAAGTACCCTACATCAATAGTCGAAATAACTGGGGCGTGATTTTCTAGTATAGCAAAATCACCATTGTTTTTAGAACTAACAACAATGTAATCGACATCTTCATTGTATAAAACACCATTTGGGGTTATTACCGTGAGTTTCATATAATCACCTTCTATTTTAAGGTTTCTGCTTTTTTAAGTACGTCATCGATGCTTCCTACTAAACGGAATGCGTCCTCAGGAATATCATCATATTTTCCTTCTAAAATGCCTTTAAATCCACGGATGGTTTCTGAGACTGGAACGTATGAACCTTTTTGTCCTGTAAATTGTTCTGCTACGTGGAAATTTTGTGATAAGAATAATCTTACACGTCTTGCACGGTGTACAAGTTGTTTATCTTCTTCTGATAACTCATCCATCCCTAAGATGGCGATAATATCAAGAAGTTCATTATAACGTTGAATGGTTCTTTGCACTTCACGTGCAATCGAATAATGTTCATTTCCTACAACTTCTGGTTCTAATGCACGTGAGGTTGAAGCGAGTGGATCTACCGCAGGGTAAATACCTTCCTCACTAATCTTACGGCTTAAGTTTGTGGTTGCATCTAAATGGGTGAATGTCGTAGCTGGTGCCGGGTCAGTATAGTCATCTGCCGGTACATATACAGCTTGGATAGATGTAATTGAACCTTCTTTTGTCGATGTGATTCGTTCTTGTAATTTACCCATTTCTGTTGCTAATGTTGGCTGATATCCAACTGCACTTGGCATACGCCCAAGTAATGCAGATACCTCAGATCCTGCTTGAGTAAAACGGAAAATATTATCGATAAAGAATAAAACATCTTGTTTTTCTTCATCACGGAAATATTCTGCCATTGTCAAACCGGTTAATCCAACACGCATACGTGCACCTGGTGGTTCATTCATTTGCCCAAATACCATTGCAGTTTTACTAATAACACCAGAATCTGTCATTTCATGGTATAAATCGTTTCCTTCACGTGTTCGCTCACCAACACCAGCAAATACTGAGATTCCGCCGTGTTCGAGAGCGATGTTGTGGATAAGTTCCTGAATAAGTACTGTTTTACCTACTCCGGCACCACCAAATAATCCGATTTTACCACCTTTAATATAAGGTGCTAATAAATCAACTACTTTAATACCAGTTTCTAAGATTTCTGTTTCGCTACTAATTTCATCTAGTTTTGGTGCTTCACGATGGATTGGCATACGTTTTGTGTTCCCATGTACTTTTTCTTTTCCATCAATTTCTTCACCAAGTACGTTAAATATTCTACCCAGTGTCGCCTCACCTACTGGTACACTGATTGCTTGGCCAGTATCAATAGCTTCCATGCCTCGGCGTACACCGTCGGTTGAGTCCATCGCAATTGTACGAACAATTCCATCCCCTAAATGAAGAGAAACTTCAAGGGTTAATGTGATGTCTACGACACGATTTTTTTCGTTTGTATTGTCAATTTGTAAGGCATGGTTAATCTCAGGTAATTTGTCTTCGAATTTTACGTCGACAACTGGACCCATAACCTGTATGACTTTACCTTTATTCATAGTGTATCCTCCTTAGTTCACCGCGTTTGCGCCACCGATGATATCGGTTAACTCAATCGTAATGGCATCTTGTCTTGCACGGTTGTAGTGAAGCTGTAGATCTTTAATAAGTTCTTTCGCATTATCTGTAGCACTTTTCATCGCGGTCATTCGTGCAGCGTGTTCACTTGCTTTCGCTTCTAAAATCATGCCATAAAGCAAATTGACAACGACCATAGGTAGAAGTTGTGCTAATACGTTTGAGACGCTTGGTTCGTAATGATACATACGTTTATATTGAGTCGGTTTTTCTTCTTTTTGTTTACTTTTTAAAATAACATTTTTCTCAAGTGGCATAATGACTTGATGTTCGACACGCTGTGTGATGGTATTAACAAACTTATTATAAAAAACAATCGCTTTATCAAATTCACCTGATAAATAACGTTTTATAAACTCATCACTAAGTGATTGAAAGTCTAAAAATTGAACATCATCACGCACTTGTATGACTTGATCATTTATCAACGAATAGTTTTTACGTTTTGCATAACTAAAAGCTTTATATCCTAAAGCCGCAATCGCAAATTCATCACTTGAGGTGTGGTGCTCATCAATATAGGCTTGAAATGCTTTAAAAACACTTGCATTATAAGGTCCTGCTAGTCCACGATCACTTGAAATTAAGATATAAACTGTTTTTGTAATATCACGCGCTTCAATAATAGGATGTGACAACTCATTATCATTTTCTAATACACGCGCAAGTGAATCTGTTAAGCGTTTTGTGAGCGGTCTAAAATTAATGATATTTCTTTCGGCTCTTTTTAATTTTGAAGCACTTACCATATGCATTGCTTTAGTAATTTGGCTCGTTTTTTGCGTCGCATTGATTCGCTGTTTTATATCGCGCATTGAGCTCATCAAAACACCTCCTTACGCAAATGATTTTTTGAATTGTTCAATGACTTTATTTAGGTCTTTTTTATCTGGTAACTCTTTTGTTGTACGGATAGTTTCTAAACACGCTTTTCCTGTTTCGTCTTGTTCAAACACACGGTGTAAATCTTCTTCAAAGCGTTTTATATCTTCAACTTTAACATCATCTAGATGGCCACTTGTTAAGGCATAAATTGAGACTACTTGTTTCTCAACATCCATGGTTTCATGGAGTCCTTGTTTTAAGATTTCAACTGTACGTTTCCCGCGTTCAAGTTTTTTCTTAGTTGCATCATCTAAATCAGAACCAAACTGTGTGAATGCTTCTAATTCGCGGTAACTAGCTAAATCAAGACGCAAGGTTCCTGATACTTTTTTAATCGCTTTAATTTGTGCAGAACCTCCTACACGCGATACACTAAGTCCTGCGTTAATCGCTGGACGTACCCCTGTATAGAAAAGATCACTTTGTAAGAATATCTGACCATCAGTAATACTAATAACGTTTGTAGGGATATATGCAGATATATCACCTGCTTGTGTTTCAATAATTGGTAGTGCGGTAATTGAACCGCCACCAAGTTCATCATTTAATTTAGCTGCACGTTCTAATAGACGTGAATGTAAATAGAACACATCTCCTGGATACGCTTCGCGTCCCGGTGGTCTTCTAAGTAGTAAACTTAATTCTCTGTATGCAATGGCATGTTTTGTTAAGTCATCATAAATGACTAGTACACTTTTTCCTTCATACATAAACTCTTCAGCAATACTAACCCCTGCATAAGGCGCTAAATATAGAAGTGGTGAAGGTTCACTTGCACTTGCACTAACAATAATTGAATAGTCCATTGCCCCAAACTTTTTAAGTGTTTTAATAACCCCAGCAACAGTTGATTCTTTCTGTCCAATGGCTACATAAATACAAATAACATCTTTTCCTTTTTGATTAATCATTGTATCAATGGCAATACTGGTTTTACCAGTTTGACGGTCTCCAATGATTAACTCACGCTGACCTCTACCAATTGGTACTAAAGCATCAAGTACTTTAATCCCAGTTTGAAGTGGTTCATCAACTGATTTACGACTCATTACGCCCGTTGCTTTTCTTTCAAGCGGACGTGTTTTAGTCGTTTCAATACTGCCTAAGCCATCAATTGGTTGTCCTAACGGATTCACTGCGCGACCAATTAAAGCATCTCCAACAGGAACTTCTAGTATACGACCGGTTGTTTTAACAATGTCGCCTTCTTTAATCGCTGTAGATTCATCTAAAATAATGACACCAACGTGATCTTTTTCCAAGTTTAATGCCATACCGAAGATGTTATTTGGAAACTGTAATAACTCACCACTCATCGCTTGATCGAGTCCGTGAACTAAGGCAATTCCATCCCCAACACTGATAACAGTACCTACGTTTTCAGTTTTGATTTCTTTACTATATTTTTTTATTTGTTCCTTGATTAGCGCGCTAATCTCTACTGGATTGATTTTGCTCATTATTTCACCTGCCTATTTCGTCAAACGCGACTTGAGTTGGTTTAATGTATGATTAACTGTGTCGTCTATTACAACACCGTTATATTCAAATTTTAATCCGCCTACAATCGTTTCATCGATTTCGTTTTCAATCAACACTTGACGTTGGTATTTTTTTTCATACTGTTGTGTTAATATTTCAATTTTCTCTTGTGTTAATGCCTTACCACTTTTCACTATGATACGCATGAGTTTGTGTTGTTCTTCAACAAGTTTTTGATAGCCTGATAAAATATCGTTCAACATTAAAAAACGATTATTTTCGATTAAAACATACAAGAAATCTCTAAATAAAGGATCTAACTTAAACGATTCAATCATCGCTTTTTTTTCTTTTTTACTAATTCTTGGATGTAAAAAGCATTGAATACTTTCTTCATCAATCGATTCTACAAAGTCTGAGAATACTTGATTTAATTCTTTAACAATCTTCTCTTCTATGGCAAGTTCAAAAAGCGCAACGCTGTATTGATCGCTTATAGCGCTCATCGGTTACGAACCTCTTCAATCGCTTGATCAATCAAACGATCATATGTTTGTTTATCGATTTCTTGATCGATAACTTTTTGTGCTAATACGCTTGCCACTTCAATGATTTCATTGCGAATTTGTGTTTTAGCAACTTCTATTTCTTGTGCTAAATCTTTTTGAGCACTTTTTTTAATATTCGTTGCTTCATCTTTTGCTTTAGCAATAAGTTCTCTTTTAGAATCTTCTCCACGGGTTTTCGCTTCTTCAATAATCTGTCTTGCCTCTTGCTTTACTTGTTCGAACGCTTTTTCAGCTTCTGCTTTTAGCATAGAAGCTTCTTCATTTCTTTCAGTTGCTTCAACGAGTTCTTTATCAATAAACTCTCTACGCGCATCAATAAATGCTGTAATTTTTCCCCAAAAGAAAAATTTGACAACAAGAATAAGTAAAACTGTTGCAACGATTTGAATGAGCATTTCCCACGGATCTATGCTTAAGCCGATTTCAACTAAATCTCTTATGGCTTGTGCAACTCTCTCCATGGTGTTGCCTCCAATCTATCTTATTGTCCGATTAATACAAACGCAATAATTAATGCGTAAAGTCCTGTTGTTTCAGCCATAGCTTGCCCAACAAGCATGGTTGTAGTAATTTTACCAATAGCTTCTGGTTGTCTACCAACTGCTTCTACTGCTTTACCTGCTGCAAATCCTTGTCCAATCCCAGGTCCAAGACCAGCGATCATTGCAATACCAGCACCTAATAATGCCATCCCTGAAACAAAAAAACTATTGTATTCTGCTACTAAATTTAACATAATAATATCCTCCTATAATTTGTGTACTTATCTATTTATTTTATTCCTTATTCTGTGGTGATTGCTTCCTCATCGGAAACAGCCATAGAAAGGAAAATGGTTAACAACATGAAATATACAAATGCTTGAATAAGTCCAAATCCTATATTGAAAATTGGATGTAAAACAAATACTGTAACGATAACTGATGCTACTGAGTTTAATAAATTAAATACCACAATAGCCATTACACTACCACTTAGTAAGTTACCAAATAAACGTAATCCCATTGCAAGTGGTGTAGATATCTCACCCACAATATTAATTGGTAATAACCACCACTTTGGTGAGCTTAAATCTTTGATACGGTTGATTGGATTTCTAACCATTATCCCTGAAATTTGAATGGTTAGAAATGCGAATAAACTAAATGATAATGCCACGCTCATGTTCGCAAGCGGTGTTGCTAGTCCAAATAAACTTGATGTGTTAGCAAACGCCAAAAATAAAAGAACTGCGATAAGAAGCGGTGCATATGTACGCCATTTATTACCATAAAACTCTTTAATAAAATTATTAAGTGTATCCACAAGTAAAATCGCAATAAATGCAATCCCCTTAGGTTGATCAGTCGGTTTTAATTTTCCAACTTTATGACCAATGATACTCACTATAATCATGAGGGCAACAATGATTATTACGGATGATTTAATATTAGGTGATAGACCAATGATATACTCAATCATCTATGTCAACTCCTTTTTTCTTAAAGTAAATATTCGTAAAGAAGAAATTCGCTACCATCACAACTTTAAATGATAAAAATCCAATAAAAACAGGGATTAAATAGATAACATCTTCACTTCTAAAATACGTTATTGCCAAGATAAGAATATAAAATCCATATCTAAAAAAATAGTTTTTAAGTGCACGAGACTTTAATAAATCGACTTCTTTATGAGCGGTTTTCATCGTTGTTTTATAGTTGTGACTCATAAGCATAACACTAACAGCGCCACCTAAAAAGAAATTAAGCGCCATAGTACGGTCACTTCCTGTTATAAAATAACATAACGTTGTCCCAATAATAATGTAAGGCCAAACATATAAAAATGTTGAGAGAAAAATTTTCTCAGTTTTTGTTTGAGTCATCTTTTTCTGCTCCTAACTTATAGGCACGAACCATTACATTTCTAACGGCTGCTAAAGCGCCAATAATCATAAATATAATCGTAAATATCGTGTCTAATTTAAATAAACGGTCTAATCCAAGACCAATAAGATAACCAAGTGCTATTGCTGCTATTGCTTCATAAATAAAACTGGTTGCTATCGCAAAAAGTTTTATTAAAAACTTCTTGTCTGTCATTACTTCGTTCCAAATAAACGGTCGCCACAATCGCCTAAACCAGGAACGATGTAGCCTTTTTCATTTAGTTTTTCATCAAGTGCAGCTAAATAAATATCAACATCAGGATGAAGTTCTTCTAATAAAGCTACCCCTTCAGGACATCCAACGATTCCAACGAATCTGATATCTTTAGCCCCTTTTTCTTTTAGCGATTGAATGGCAGCAGCAACACTTCCACCTGTTGCAAGCATTGGGTCTAAAAGTAAAACGGTTGCTTCTTTTATTTCTTTAGGAAACTTCACATAATAACTATGTGGTTTTAGTGTTTCTTCATCACGGTATAATCCGATATGACCAACTTTAGCCGTAGGTATAAGTGCATGAATCCCATCGACCATTCCTAGTCCTGCACGTAGTATCGGAACAATCACTACTTCCTTACTTAACTGTTTACATGTTGTTTTTTGAATTGGTGTTTCTATATCAATTTCAACAGTACTTAAATCACGTGTGATTTCATAAGCCATTAAGCCACTAATCTCACTGACATTTTCTCTAAATGTTTTTGTATCGGTTTTTTTATCTCTAATCTTACACATTTTATGGTCGATTAAAGGATGGTTCAATATTACTAACCTTGCCATAAGTCACCTCTTTATTTTGATTCAATTTTACGAACGCGACGTTGGTGTCTTTCCTCGTTTGAAAACTCCGTATTAAGCCAAATATTAACGATTGCTAATGCAACTTCATCGCCAATAATTCTTCCACCCATTGTAAGTACATTGGAATCGTTGTGTAAACGTGTAGCTTTAGCAGAGAATAAATCATGTACATGTGCAGCACGAACGCCTTCAACTTTGTTCGCTTGGATACTCATGCCAATCCCTGTACCACATATCAAAATACCGCGGTCAGCATTTTGTTTGCTTACAGCGGTTGCTACTTCTTTTGCTATGTCGTTATAATCACAACTTTCACTAGAGTGTGTGCCAAAATCTTCGTATTCAATAGAATGATCTTCTAAGTATTTGACTATTTTTTCTTTTAAATCAAAGCCTCCATGATCAGCACCAATTGCTACTTTCATCTTTGTCACCTCATATGTAATCGTTTTTATTCCATTACAATTATATCAAAACTTATTCATAAAACAACCTTATTTTCCTATATTTATATATAGGCTATTTTTATGATAACATATTTTCACAAATCTAAGCGAATTTGCGTTTGTAAAATGGTTATGATTGGTTTAAATGTTTTTCGGTGTTCTTTCGTGATTCCATACTTTTTTAAAGCTTCTAAATGCATTTTGGTAGGATACCCTTTGTGTTTATCAAATCCATATTCAGGGTATTTATCGTGTAAATATACCATATAACGGTCTCTCGAAACTTTCGCTAAAATACTTGCAGCTGCGATTGTTGCACTTTTTTGATCCCCTTTTATAATTGCTTCATAAGGAATACCTAACCCTGTAAGTGGCATTGCATCACTAAGCACAAAGTCGGGTTTTTTATCTAGTGCACTTACAGCTTCAATCATCCCTAACTTACTGCCTTGATACACGTTTAATTTGTCAACTTCTATGGATGATTTAAAAATAATTTTATAATCAATCGCGCGTTTAGTGATTTCTTCAAATAAAGCTGTTCTTTTCTTTTCGGATAATCCTTTAGAATCAAACAAACCTTCAATTTTATCGTTGGGATTCAAAATGACTGCGGCACATACTAAAGGGCCTGCTAAAGGGCCTCGACCAACTTCATCACATCCAGCGATTATATGGTAACCTTTTTTAATTAATGTATTTTCGTACTGATACATCATAGGCGGTCCAACATAATTTGTCCAAAATGCATGTGTCTAAAATCTTGTAAGAACATATCAATGACTCTATCATAGTCTACTTCTCCACCTTTTCTCAAACACCCTCTTTTTATACCAATATCGTCAAATATTTTGCCGATATTTTCAATGTCCACGGTTATATCATAACGTGCTTCAAAAGCTTCTTTATAGTATTTATCTAAAAATTTAAAGCCATAAATTACAATATCATCTAATGGTAATATATGATCTTTAATTGACCCAAGAAGTGCTAACTTAAAGCCAACTTCTTGGTCTTCAAATTTTGGCCATAATATTCCTGGTGTATCAAGTAATTCTAAGTCATCATGGATTCTAATCATTTGAAGATGTTTTGTAATCCCTGCAATATCTCCAACTTTAGTAACACGCTTTGAGACTAGAGAGTTAATTAATGTACTTTTGCCTACATTCGGAATACCTAAAATCATTGCTCTAACAGGACGCTCTAGGCGTCCTCTACTTTTTTCTTTTTCATAAACATCTTGAATCATTAGTTTGGCCGTTGGGGCAATCTTTTGAACATTCATACCGGAAAGCGAATTTATTTTCAGTACATAATGGCCTTGTTTTTGAAAATATTTTTCCCAACGCGTTAAAATTTTTTGATCAGCTAAATCTGCTTTATTTAGTAAAATTAATCTTGGTTTTTTTGAAGTAATGTCATGAATTAAAGGATTTTGACTTGATAGAGGTGCTCTAGCATCTAATAACTCAAACACAACGTCAATGTGCTTTAGCTTTTCTTTTATAAGTCTTTTAGTTTTAGCCATATGGCCTGGATACCATTGTATTGCTTTCATGTTAGTTCACCCTTCCGATTGCGTTAAATGGTCTTACTCTAAATATCACTTTTCCATATAAATTTTTAAGTTCTATAGGTCCAATATCTCTTGAATCTCTCGAATTACCACGGTTATCTCCTAAAACAAAATAACTGTTTTCAGGTATCATTATGGAAAAATTTTCATTAGATGCGTTAAAATCATGAACATACCATTCATCTAACTGATCACCATTTATAAAAACGACACCACTAATGATTTCTAGTTCATCACCGGGTAATCCAATAATGCGTTTAACATAAAAAGTATCTTCATCTATTCTTACCACAACAACATCAAAACGTTCATAGGTTTGATTGATATGGCTAATAATAATATCATCATTTTGATAAAATGTCGGCTCCATACTTTGTCCTTCGACACTTGCTAGCGAGAAGAAAAATGTATTCGTAACGGTAATAATCGCAAGTAGTGTCATCATAAAACTAGCGATATCCATTAACTCTGCATGAAATCTAACTCTTTTTTGATTTTTCACTTCCGTTAAAACCATTTTAGGCATGAACCGATGAACAATAATCATATAGCTTGTAATCAATATAATTACCAAAATAATCGTTTCAAATATTGTTGAATTTCTAATTACATCAAAGTTTTGATAACGATTAAAGAATATAGGGACAAAGAAAATGATAATCAAGTCAAAAAGGGCTAAACGCACCTTTTTGTGCAGTTTAGACACTTCTTGTTCTGCTTTTATTAACTGTTTCAGTTCATCAACTTCTTCATCATTAAAGAAATCTTCAAGCTTTACATCATCATGCATGTTA
This sequence comes from Liberiplasma polymorphum, assembly GCF_043951795.1. NCBI lineage: Bacteria > Bacillati > Mycoplasmatota > Mollicutes > Liberiplasmatales > Liberiplasmataceae > Liberiplasma > Liberiplasma polymorphum. The sequence goes on from NZ_JBIOAG010000012.1 coordinate 32,951, forward strand.
TCACCTAATTCTTGCTAATAATTCCTCAACATCTTCTGCTGAAACTAATACATCTCTAGCTTTAGAGCCTAAGTTTTCAGATACAATTCCAATTTCTTCAAGTGATTCAACAATACCTTGTGCACGGTTAAATCCGATATTAAACTTCTTACTAATCTTATTAATAGATGCTTCTTGTTGTTCTGTTACAAATCGAGCAACTTCTTCAAAATATTCATCTCTATCTAAGGATTTAGCGATATTTTTAACCAATGTATCTTGATCGAAGAAGTAATCTGGAGCCATTTGTTCACGAATAAAATTCGTAACCTTTTCAATGTCTTTATCTGAGACAAAAGCACCTTGAACACGTATTTTATTTTGGCCATTAGTTAAAAATAACATATCGCCACGCCCTAAGAGCTTATCTGCTCCACTAGAATCTATAATTGTTTGAGAATCGACATGGCTCGCAACACTAAAAGCAATACGTGTTGGGATGTTTGATTTAATGGTTCCTTTAATAACGTCTGTCGAAGGACGCTGGGTTGCAATAATTAAATGGATACCACATGCTCGTGCTTTTTGAGTTAAACGTTTAATGGAATCTTCAACATGTTGACTTGATACCATCATTAAATCTGCTAACTCGTCAATCACAACAACTATAAACGGCATATGTTCGTCTTGTGCTTCCATTTTTTGATTATAGGTTTCTATATCTCTTACACGTTCTTCACTGAATACATTGAATCTTCTATCCATTTCATCAACTACCCATTTTAAAGCTGCGGTAGCTGCTTTAGTATCTGTGATAACCGGAGTAATTAAATGAGGGATATCATAGTAATTGGATAACTCAACCATTTTCGGATCAATTAAAATAAGTTTTAGTTCACTTGGAGGATATTTAACAAGTAAACTCATTAATATTGTATTAATACAAACACTTTTCCCACTCCCCGTTGCCCCAGCTACTAATCCATGTGGCATTGATTTTATTGAAGCAAATACAGGGTGCCCATCAATGTCTAATCCTAAGCCAATCGTAAGTGGTTGGGCAGCATTTTTAAACATTGAAGTATTGATAATATCATAAAAATGCACGGTTTCTGCTTGTTCGTTAGGAACTTCAATTCCTACAGAACTTTTACCAGGAATAGGTGCTTCAATACGTATTTGAGTCGCTGCTAATGACATCTTTAAATTATCAGCAATACCTGTAATTTTTCTAACGTTGACGCCACTATCTAATACAATTTCATAGCGTGTAACAGTAGGCCCTTGTGTATGTTTATGTACACGAGCACCGATTTGAAATTCTTCAAAGGTTTTATTTAGTATACTAATTTGCTTTTCAATAGATGCGGTTAAATCTGGTCTTTGTTCAACAGGTTTTGAAAACAAATTAATCGGTGGAAGTTGATAATTTTTTAATTGTTTAGGATGCGATTTAACAAAACGGTCTTTGTTTAAAGGTTTTTCTTCCTTAACCAGTATATCATCTTTGACTTCTTCTTTTACGGGTTCAACTACTTTTTCAACTGGTTCAACCTTCAAAGTTTCTTTAACTGGTTCTTGCACGTGTTCACTCACAGGTTCAATAGTTCTTTCTTCATAATGATTTGGTTTTTCAATTGGTTCATAAGGCGCAGGTTCATCGGGTGTAACAATTTTAGTTTTTGCGACTCTTCTTCCGCCTTCGGTTTGACTATCTAAGACTTCTTGTAAATTTTTCCCACGAATTAAATCAAACTCTGGGTATGCTGTTCCATATCTTTTAATGCGTTCTTCTTTTGTAAGTTTTGGTCTTGTTCTAAATGAATCTAGTTTATCCATATCTTGTGGACGTTGTGTTAAAACAGGAATCACAATCTCATCTTTAACATTTTCTCCAAAAATAGGCGATACAAATCGCGTTTTTTGATACTTATGTTTTTCTTCAGGTTCTAAAATCTCATACACTTGAAATAAGGATTCATCCTCACTTCTTTTATAAGGTGCAACGAGTTTCTTCTTTCGTTTAAACCACATGCTACTCATCCTTCCTTTGTAACACTTCATCTAAAAACTGTTTAACTTGCATAAACGTTTTTCTTTCTTTATCTACATAACGAGCGATAATATTTTCACCCTCGTATACCAATAAACTCGGTACCCCAAAAATGTTTAATTCCATCGATAAAAGGGCAACCGCTTCGCGATCAACTAAGTAAAACGGTACTGTATCATAAAGTTTTTTTATATGACTTAAGTAAGTTTCCATATAATGACAATCAGGACACCAATCACTCATAAAAACCATGACTTTATGTCCTGGTTTAAGTAAACATTGTTCATATGTATCATAATCATTAATCAACATCTGCTTCTTCGCCTGCTTCTAAAGCTCTTAACTCTTTATCGACTAAGTCGAAATCTAAGTCTTTATCAAATAATTTTTTTGAATATACCTTGCTTGTTTCCTCACCTACAACACCAATAATCATTAAACAAATCTTTTTGGTTACAAAATCAACACTAGTGTTAATAACTAGTTTTCTAAACCAATACGCTGGATTGACTATATTAATCGCGGCAAGTGTATATTTCATTGTTTTCTTAACTGCTTTACTTTTTGCTGCTTTAATAATTTTCTTTTGATCCATTGATTTTTTTACTTCATAGGCTTGAACAATTTTAGTAATTCTTATGTTACGTGTATTTTTTAGAATTGGTTGTTCTAATATTTTATCAACACGTTGGGTGATATAGTTATTAAGTGTTAGAATCTCATTTACACTTAGTTCTAACATAGGATACTTTGATTTCGGGAAATAATATTTTGAAATGTCTTCGATTAACTCGTAAGATAAATCGAATGTTATTTTACCTATTTTGCCATCGTTTTTTTTATAAAGTTTTTTAAATTCGTTTTGTTTTGAAATAATAAGGTTTTTAAGGTCCTCTTCTTTTACATCAGCACTTGGCTTATGTATGATAGACATATCCAAGTTTTTACCTCGAACCATAAAATAAGTGTATGTAACTGCAAATAAAACGAACCCCGACATTATACCGAGTAAAAAATTTATCAGTCCACTAAATGATATTTCCGGCATAGTCTCACCTCTTCTTTAATCTATTATATCATAAAACTATCATTTTAAAGGGCTTTGATAAGGTTAAAAGAATTGATAAAATCGTTAGTTTATGCGATAATGTTTTTTGGTGATAAATATGAAAAAATACTTAATAGCACTCGACTTAGATGGCACACTGCTTTATGATTGGGAAACCTTAAAAGAAGAGACCGTAAATTACTTAAAAAAAGTACAAGATGATGGGCATACTTTGGTTATAGCAACCGGTAGACCATTTAGAAGCAGTGAACGTTACTATACAATGTTAAACTTAGATACACCAATTATCAATTATAATGGTGGTCTTGTTTCGTGGCGTGGAAATGACACATTTAAAGAAGTTAGTTTGTTACTAGATAAAAACGATGTTATTGATATTTTCGAAAAAAACAAAGAACATATATATAATGGATTTTGCGAATTAAAAGATGATATTTATTTATTAGAAAAAACAGATGATATCATGCCTTTACTTCATTTTTTCAATGGGGCTACACTTAATGTTGGTCCATTTAGTGAAACATTACCCGAAGGGACTAATGGTTTTATTATTGTAGCACATAAAAATCACGGTCAATATATTGAAGACTATGTAAAAAAACATTACGAAGGTAAAATTTTAACTCGTAATTGGGGCGATGAATATAACTTTATTATTGAACTATTCACTCCCCAAACAAATAAAGGTGAAGCGTTAAAATACGTCGCTGAAACTTTAGGATTTAATCAAGAAGATGTTATAGCCTTTGGTGATGGTCATAATGATATCGAGATGTTAGAATACGCAGGAGTTGGCATTGCCATGCGTAATTCTCATCCTGAGTTAATTGAGGTTGCTGATGTTGTGAGCCCTTATTCAAATAAAGAATTTGCAATTGAAAAATTTCTTGATGAATTTTTAAAAAAGTAATCAAATGATTACTTTTTTATTTGCTTGAAAATTGCTATAATAGGCTATGGAGGTGACTTTTATGGAATTGTTTTTATATACAGTACTTTATGCATTTTTTGGTTGGATTTTAGAAGTTATCTTCTACATTTATAAAACTAAATCCTTTGTAAATAGAGGATTTTTAAACGGCCCTTTTGTTCCAATATATGGGGTAAGCTTAGTATCACTACATGTTTTGCTATTTATTTTAGTGAGTAGTTTTACTCCAATAACCATTGAAGTCATTGCGATTGTATTTATTTTAATTACATTTATATCCACATTATTTGAACTAGTTGGTGGCATTGTATTATTTAATGCATTTAATGCCCGCTGGTGGGATTATTCAGATGAAAAACTTAATTATAAAGGCTATATCTCACTTAGATTTTCGGTTATTTGGGGGGTTTTAGGAACAATTGTGTTCTTAGGACTTCATCTTCAAGTCATCGTTCCTTTTGTTCAAAGTTTGAGTGTTACAACTTTATATGTTATCACTGTTTCTTTAAGTGTCGTTTTATTAATCGATTATGCTTATACACTTAAGGCATTATTTAGTTTTAAAAGTCTTATCACTGAATTTAAAGTGCGCATGAGCGCTTTAGAAGAGCGTACTGCAAAAATGAAAAGTCACCTACCAAAGAGTGTGCTTAAAACATTTGAAACCATTTCAGAAAATGAAACTTTACGCGTTCTTACAAAGAAGTATGATTCGATTAAAACAAGACTCATTGACTTTAAAGATAAAAACTTCACAAGAGATTTTAATAGTATAAATACAATTAGTAAAGATATTACTAAAACAAGACTATTTAAAGCGTTCCCTGAACTAAAACTACCATTTAAATCTAAAAACAAAGGTGATTTTGATGCCTAGTCTTTATGATGAATATTATGATATTGCAAAAGATATTTTAATGCATGATGCCTATCAAAAACAAAAAGCTTATTATCATCATACGACAAACCTTTTTGATCATGCTGTATTGGTTTCTTATTACGCTTTTAAGCTCTCAAAAAAGTTACACCTTGATTCAAAAAGCGTCGTTCGTGGCGCCTTACTTCATGATTTCTTTTTGTATGACTGGCGTGTTGAAGGAAAAAAAATTAGAAAAAGACTATTTAAAAAGCATGGCTTTACCCATGCTAAAACCGCTTATAAAAATGCACTTATTTATTTTGAACTAAACAAAAAAGAAAAAGACATTATTTTAAAACACATGTTTCCTCTAAACTTAAAACCACCTAGATATTTAGAAAGTTGGTTAGTAAATATAGTAGATAGTATGGTTACTATAAGAGAATACTTTAAAAAGAAAAAATCACGTGGGATTCTTGTTTATATTGAGCATAAAGAAAAGGAATGAAATCATTCCTTTTTTATTAAAATCTAAATCCGCCTCGGTTTTTACCCTTACCTTTTTTTTGTTTGGTTGGTTGTTGCATTTGATTCATGCTTTTTAATGGATTATTTGGATCAATGCTATTGGGGTCCATACTAGACATTCTTTTCATAGCTTGTGTTTGTTGGTCTAGACTTTGAATGAGTTTATTTACCTCTGCAACACTTCTTCCAGAACCCTCTGCCACACGACGACGTCTACTACTGCTACGCTTGATAAGATTTGGATCTTTACGTTCTTTCTTGGTCATAGATCCAATGATTGCTTCAATGAAAACAAGTTGTTTGTCGTCAACGTTTGCGTTTTTCATCATTTTTCCAGCGCCTGGGATGAGTTTAAGAATACCACCTAAAGAACCCATTCGCTTTATCATTTTTAACTGTTTTATAAAGTCATTATAATTAAATTTACCTGACATCATTTTTTCCATCATGTTCATCATGTCGTCTTCATCGATGTTTTCAGTAACTTTATCGATTAGTGTAAGTACATCGCCCATACCTAAAATTCGACTCGCCATACGCTCAGGATGGAATACATCAAATTGATCTAATTTTTCACCAAGACCCATGAATTTAATAGGTACTTCAGTAACTTTTCTTAATGAAAGGGCTGCACCACCACGGGTATCACCATCTAATTTTGTAATAATACTTCCTGTAATTTTCAGTGATTCATGAAAATGTGAGGCAACGCTTACTGCATCTTGCCCGGTCATTGCATCTAAAACAAGTAAAATCTCATCTGGTGAGATGATTTCTTTAATGTTTAGCAGTTCTTCCATCATGACATCATCGATATGTAGTCGTCCAGCTGTGTCAAAAATAACAAAATTATAGTTGTTTTCTTTTGCATATTCTAATGCTTCTTTTGCAATCGTTACAGGACTTTCTTTAATGCCTTTTTCAAATACAGGTACATCGATTTGTTTACCAATAGTAACAAGTTGATCGACTGCAGCCGGTCTATACACATCAAGTGCAACAAGTAATGGCTTAACTTTATGATGTTTTCGTACATAGTTTGCTAGTTTACCTGCAGTTGTTGTTTTCCCTGAACCCTGAAGTCCTGATAACATCACCGTTGTTATGCCTTGACTTTTAATCGCAAAAGTACTTGTTTCTCCCCCAAGTAACTCTTTTAGTTCATCATGAACAATTTTAACGACTTGTTGGGAAGGATTTAATCCTTTTAAAATCTTTTCGTCTAATGACTTTTCTTTAACTTCTTTGGTAAATGATTTAACAACTTTAAAGTTGACGTCAGCTTCAAGTAAACTTAAGCGAACCTCACGCATCATTTCTTCTATATCATTTTCAGTTAATCGTGCTTTACCTGTGACGCGTCTTAACGCCATTTGTAAGCGATCAGATAATTGATCGAATGCCATGTTATTCCACCTTCTCGAGTGCTTCTAGTAATTGATTAATTAAGGTTTGATCCTTAGTATTTTTTAACTTATTGATTAAGGTTTGTCTTAAATGTGCCTTTTCTTTTAACTTTAAATTATCTTCGAAATTATATAGCTTTTTCACTGTTCTTTTAAGTTGATCAAAGATAGCGTTACGTGAGACGTTTTCTAATTCTGCAATCTCACTTAAGGAGTAGTTGTCTAAGTAATAATATCTCATAATTAATAATTGTTTTGGGGTTAATAGACTTTCATAATAACTAAGTAAGTCTGCAATTTCAACATGTTTATCGAGTTCTATACTCATAATAAATCCGAAAATAATCCGTAGATATATTCTTCTATATCAAAGTACTCTAAATCGTCTATTTTTTCCCCTAGACCTACTAACTTTATTGGAATATTTAGTGTTTCTTTTACCGCTAAAGCAATACCACCTTTAGCAGTACCATCAAGTTTAGTTAAAACAACGCCACTTAAATGGGTAACTTCATTAAAAATACGTGCTTGATTCATACCATTTTGACCTGTTGTTGCATCAAGAACAAGTAGTGTCTCATGTGGTGCCCCTTGAATTTCTCTGCCTATAACTTTATGGATTTTTTCTAGTTCTTTCATAAGGTTTTGTTTGTTTTGAAGTCGTCCAGCTGTATCGCATAATAAGACATCAATATCATGTTTTTTTGCATAGTTAATGGCATCAAACATAACACTTGATGGATCAGTTCCTTCGTCTTTTTCATAAAATGCACAGCCTACACGTTCACTCCATATGCGCAACTGATTAATCGCACCAGCTCTAAATGTATCTCCAGCAACCATCATTACTTTTTTACCTTTTTTTGTTAATAAGTGCGCGACTTTACCAATGGTTGTTGTTTTACCAACACCGTTTACACCAACAAATAGCAAAACACTAATTGGTTCATCAACCTTTAAGTTCGTATCTACGATTTCTTCTTTTACATAACGTTTAAACATTTCTTCAACAATAATTTCTCTTAAATCTTCTGCATTTTTAATTGACTTTAGTTCGACAGAATCTCTTAGATGGTTTACTAAAGATATAACGGTTTCAACACCCATATCAGCCATAATAAAAATCTCTTCGATTTCATCAAATAAGTCATCATCAATACGATTACCACTAATTAATAGTTCATTGAGTTGGTTAAAAACATTTTGTCTTGTTTTTTCCATTCCAATTTTATATTTTTGTGCTTGTTCTTTACTTTTTTTAGATTGGAATAAGCTTTTTATAAATCCCATAAAAAATCACTCATCTTTCACATAATATCACAGTGTATTATAACACAACCATAATTTTATAAAAACAAAAAACCCTATAAAAAGGGAAAATCCGCCTCTCGGCGGATTAAGGAAGGGGATGTGTGAATAAAATTAATTATTCACCATGCTATGTAAGGGATAAGTTTGCGACTTCTCAGCCGCAGTTATATGATAGCACAAGGTCTTTTTAGTGTCAACTAACATAACTCAAAAAAGTATCACCTTTCATATTTTGTGATTTAAGGTGCAAAAAAAACGGCTTTTTACAGCCGTTTATATTTTAGAACCGCAAGAGGAGTACAAATTGACCAGTTAAGTCTCAATATGACCGCAGTTTTTAGTGTCGTCACATTTAACTTGACCATCTTGATCCTCAATTAATAAATTATTACATTTCGGACAGTTTCGCCCTACTGGCTTCCCACTTAAAATATGTTTACATCTTGGGAAATTATTACAAGCGTAAAAAGAGTTGCCTTTATTTTTTCCCTTCATTGCGATGCGTTCTACAATCTTACCTTTTCCACATTTTGGACAGGTAATTCCTGTATCTTCAGTTTTCTTTTCAGGTTTATCTTGAGTTTTAATGTATTTACATTCAGGAAATCCACTACAGGCTTCAAAAGTTCCGTATCTTGATTCTCTAAACACCATTGGTTTCCCACATTTAATACAATCCTCACCTGTGAATTTCGGTGGTTCTTTTTCCATTTCTTTATTCGCTTTTTCAACTAATGGTACAAATGTATTATAAAAATCAGATACAATTTTAGTTTGATCAGCTTCATTTTTAGCAATATCATCAAGGACGGTTTCCATTTTTGCGGTATAGTCTACACTAATGATACGACTGAAATATTCATCTAGTTTTTCAATAGTTAACATCCCTTGTTCTGTAGGGGTAAACTTTTTATCCTCTAGTTTTACGTACTTACGTGTTTTTAGTGTTGAAATGGTTTGTGAGTATGTCGATGGTCGACCAATACCTAAATCTTCCATTTCTTTAATGAGTTTTGCTTCAGTAAAACGTGCCGGTGGTTGTGTGAAGTGTTGCGTTTTCTCGAAATTCAACGCTTTTATGGTTGCACCTTCTATAAAGGTTGGTAGTTCACTAACTTCTAAAGATTCATATGCCCCATAAGCTTTTAAGTACCCATCAAAATTAAGTGCTTGTGCACGTGCTTTGAAAATGGTATTTGCGTTACTTAAACGAACGGTAGTTGAGGTGAATCTAGCCGAACGCATAAGCGATGCGACGGTTCTTAAATAAATCATTTTATATAAACGATATTCATCTCTATTTAAATAAGCTTTAACACGCTCTGGTGTATATTCTATTGAGGTTGGTCTAATACCTTCATGGGCATCTTGAGCGCCTTTAGATAATGTTTTAACTTTTTTAGTGCCTACATAAGCTTCACCATATTTATTTTTAATATATGATTTAGTTGGACCTATAAAAGTATCACTTAGACGCGTTGAATCTGTACGCATGTAGGTAATCAATCCTACTGTCTCGTTACCAATATCTAACCCCTCATATAGTTTTTGCGCGATTAGCATGGTTTTTTGTCCACTATAATTAAGTTTGTTTGATGCTTCCTGTTGGAGTGAAGAGGTAGTAAATGGTGGTTTTGAAGCACGTTTACGTTGTCTTTCCTTTACACTATCTACAGTAAACTCAAGTGATAGTGTATCTAATAAGGATTGGGCTTCTTCTTCGTTATTTAAGACAGCTTTCTTTTTATCAATATTGGATAATTCGGCTTCGAATTGCTCGAAAATAGCTTTGATTTTCCAGTATTCTTCTTCATTAAACACTGAGATTTCTTTTTCACGATCTACAAGTATTTTTAACGCTGCACTTTGCACACGTCCTGCGGATTTGGATTTAATCTTATTTTGTAATAGTTTACTGAGTTTAAACCCGATAATACGATCTAATATTCGACGCGTTTCTTGACTAGAAACGAGTGCTAAATCAATACTTCTTGGGTGTTTAAATGCATCATTGACAGCTTGTTTAGTTACTTCATTAAAAATAACACGGAAAGTTGGTTTGTCTTTTATGTTAAGCACTTGTTCTAAATGCCAACTTATCGCCTCTCCTTCACGGTCAGGGTCAGTCGCAAGATAGATTTCTTCTGCTTTTTTCGCTGCTTTTGTTAAATCTTTAACAATTTTTTCTTTATCTTTGATAACATCATATTTAGGGGTGAAATTATTTTCAATGTCTAATCCAAGTCCCCCAACATTTGATATCGATAAATCACGAATGTGTCCTTTAGAAGAGAGTACTTCATAGTCATCACCAAGATATTGTTTTATGGTTTTTGATTTGCTTGGTGACTCAACAATTACGAGTTTTTTCATAGCAACGCCTCCAATCTAGGTGCTATTATGCCATATTAAGGAAAAGGGTGTCAATATGACACACCTTCTTATATATATAGATATATATAACTTTTTTTAATCTTTTTTTAAGACAAAAGTCATACGATCTTTTCCTTGCATATCTTTCTTTTGAATAATACGAATGTTTTTAAGGTATTTCTTTATTAAACGTTTAATCTCTTTAGATTTATCAAATGCATGTTCAAATGCAATGATGTAACGGTCATTTAAAATAGATTCTGCCCCAATAATAATTTTGCGGTAATAATCAAGTCCGTCTTCTCCACCAAAAAGAGCAATATGAGGTTCATAGTCTTTTACAAGCGGTGCTACATGTTCCCCATTTGGAATATAAGGCGGGTTTGAAACAAGAATATCAAACTTTTGGTTGTTAACAGGTTCTAACATGTCACCATGGTAAAATGTAACATTTGCGTGTAATGTATCATTGTTTTCTTTAGCAACAGCTAATGCTTCTTCGCTGATATCTGTTCCATGTGCTTCAATTGTCTGATCTTCAAGCGCTAATGCAATAGCTAGACACCCTGAACCAGTTCCAATGTCAACAAGTTTTACTTTACGTTCTTGAAAGTACTCATTTTTGAGTTCAAGTACGTTCGTAACCAGTTCTTCGGTTTCAAAACGTGGGATTAAAACACAATTATTTACATTAAACTTATAACCATAGAAGAATTCGTTTTCTGTAATGTATTGAACAGGTTTATTATTAATGATATATTCATCTACTGCACGCAAGAACTTTTTGTAAGTACCTTCATCCATTTCATCGTTTAATTTTGCGACTAAATTTGCACTATTTAAACAAGAAAAGTGTAACATGAGTAATTTAATGGCACTTGGTTCTTTATTGTTGTCGATGGCATATTGTTCATTAATTTTTAATGCTTGTTGAAATGTTGGCATAGTAAATTCTCCTTTTCGGGGTTTATGATGATTGTTCCCCTGAAAGCTTACGCTTGAGTTCTTCTTCGATTAACGCATCAATAATCGGTTCTAATTTACCTTCCATTACTCTATCTAATTGTTGAATGGTAAAGCCGATTCTATGGTCGGTAATCCTGTTTTGTGGATAGTTATACGTTCTAATTTTCTCGCTACGGTCTCCCGTACCAATTTTACTTCTTCTTTCTGCGCCTTCTTTTTCCATTCTTTCTTGCATTATTTTATCATGTAAACGCGCACGCATTACTTTTAATGCTGTGGCTTTATTTTCATGTTGACTCTTACCATCTTGGCAACTAACTGTAAGACCCGTTGGTAAGTGGGTAATTCGAACAGCTGAATCTGTGGTGTTAACACTTTGACCACCTGAACCACTTGAACGGAATGTGTCAATTCTTAAATCGCCCATATTGAGTTCAACTTCAACATCTTCAGCCTCGGGTAGAACTAAAACAGTTGCTGTTGATGTATGAATACGTCCTTGAGATTCTGTTTGTGGTACGCGTTGAACACGGTGAGCACCTGATTCATATTTTAGTATTGAAAAGACACTTTCTCCAGATACAGAAAATTCAACTTGACTAACCCCACCCATTTCACTTTCTTCAAGTGAAATAAGTTCAGTTTTCCAATCTTTTAGTTCTGCATACTTTAAATACATGCGGTATAAATCTCCCGCAAATATATTGGCTTCATCTCCGCCAGCAGCCCCACGAATTTCAACAATAACGTTTTTCTCATCGTTTGGATCTTTAGGGATAAGTAAGACCATAAGTTTTTCTTCAAGTTTTTCAAGTTTTTCTTCGTTTTCTTCTAACTCCATTTGAGCCATTTCACGAATTTCTTCATCATCTTCTTTGGCCATTTCTTTTAAATCTATAATTGTTGCTTCAGTACTTAAATATTCTTTATAGGTAGAAACCGTCTTTTCTAAAGCGCTTTGCTCTTTAGATAAGGCGGTTAATTTTTTAATATCTTTAGTAATTTCAGGATCCATGAGCTGATTGGTTAACTCATCATATCTTTGACTAATTTTGTCTAAACGATCTTTCATAGTTATCACTCCGCAGATTATTATATTATACTGAATAGGATTTTTCAACTGAAGCATGCTTCAGTCTTTTTGTATGTCGTGTTAAGAAGACTGCAAATAAAATGACTATGGCAGTTCCTTTGAATAATGAACTAATCGATAACGCCCACCAAATCCCATTAATAGATGGGGTTAATAAAATGCTTAACCCGATAGCTAAAGGAATTCTAAGTGCATTACCAAACATTTGAATGAATGAAACAACATAGGTTTTACCAAATCCATTTAAAGCCCCTGCTGTTACCATTTCTAATATCATAAATAGCTGAGAAACAGATAAGATTCTCAAGTAATTTGCACCTTGAGATAGGGTCGGTTCATCTGGAATGAATAAAGCAAATAATGGATACGCTGCAAATAAGAGTAGTGCATTAACCGCAAGACCATATGGCACGAGTAATTTCATGCTTGTAAAATACCCTTGTTTAACACGGTTAAACTGATTGGCCCCAACATTTTGACCTACAAATGATGCCAGTGCAACTTGGAAACCAGATGCAATCATCCAACTTAATGCTTCTATTTGACTACCAATTCTGGAAACACTCATAATCGTCGGTCCATATGAGGCAACCATAATACCTAATACAATGGAAAAAGTGGTCATTAACATACTTTGAACACCTACAGGTATACCTAGTTTTACTATATTTCCAATTGTATTGAAAGAAAAATACTTTTTAAAAGATAAAACAGCTGGACGTTTTTTTGTCATATATAAAACTAAGTAACTAACTAAGACAAACGTTTGAGAAATTGCAGTTGCGCTTGCAGCGCCTACTACACCAAATCCTAATACTAATATAAAGATTGGATCTAATATCATATTAAGAATTAATCCACTTACTGTCATATAAAATGTGTTAATGGTTTTTCCTAATCCATCATAAACTCCATTAAACATATTTACTAAGAAATACGCCATACCAGCCATTGATACTATTCTTAAATAGTTCACACCACTTGTAACAACACTTTCTTGGTTAATATTAAATAAATCAAAAAAAATTCTACCAAAAAAAATTCCAAATATGGAATAAAGCATTGCTAGTAAGGCCATAACGATAAGCCCATTAGTTGCAAAACGGTTAACCCCATCTTGGTCATTTCTTCCAGCTGCTTGACTTACTCTTACACTTACCCCAACTTTAACAATCAAGATAAGCCCAAACCCAAACCAAGCGTAAAATCCTGCAGTACCAACTGCGGCTACAGCTTCTTCTTTGATTAAACCTATGCGATCAACTCTTGAAACCCAAAAGATATCGGTTAAATTGTAAGCCATCTGAACGATGCTAGTTAATAACATAGGTACAGCTACAATGAGGAGTTTCTTAATAATACTCCCCTCAGTTAAATCAATTTTTACTTTTAAAGGTTTTTTACGTATTCTTCCATTAAACATCTTCTTCACCATCAATTAAAAGATTTCACCGGACTATTATATCACTACAGACATGAAAAGACCATAGCGATTTAAAAAGAAAAACACGCAAGTCCTTGCGTGTTTAATCGAGGTCTTCCATATCGTCTGCATAAGCGTCAGTCGAATAAGTTTTGTTTCTAAAACGGGAGTACTGTTTCTTAAAGATTAATTTAAATCCTTTAGTATTTACAGCTCCAGAACGGTTTTTTGCGACGATGATATCAACTTCATCGGTATTTTCTTTTTTATCACTTCTATAATAATCTTCACGATATAAGAATAAGATAACATCCGCATCTTGTTCAATCGATCCAGATTCACGTAAATCGGCTAATATCGGTATTTTTTCTTGACGTTGTTCAACACTTCTTGATAACTGACTTAACGCGATAACTGGTATTTTTAATTCACGTGCCATTTCTTTTAACACACGTGAAATTTCAGATACTTCTTGAACACGGTTCGTTTGGTTTTTTGATCCTGATAGCAATTGTAAATAGTCAATTACGACTAAATCAAGTTTATTTTCTTGCGCTAATTTACGGCATTTCTGACGCATGTCTGTAACTTTTACAGTTCCTGAATCATCAAATAAAATGTTTAATCGACTAAGTTTATCACTTGCGACTGAGATTTGTTGCCATTCAATTGGTGTTAATTCACCGGTACGAATGTGAGAAGAAACAACATTAGCCTCGCTTGATAAAATACGGCCAACTAATTGGTCAACACCCATCTCGAGTGAGAAAAAAGCTACATATGGTTTGCTTTTAAGTTTAGCAATATTCGTTGCAATATTTAACGCAAATGCTGATTTACCCATTGAAGGACGCGCCGCTATGATATAAAGTTCACTTGGTTGTAATCCAAAGACATAATTATTTAACTCGGTAAATCCTGTATCTAACCCTATAATTTGTCCCTGTTGGTTTTTGGCTTCTTCAGTTTTCTTAATGACTTCTTGGGTGGCTTGTGCCATCGTAATAAAATCAGAGGTACGTCTTGATTTTGCTACATCAAAGATACGTTTTTCAGCATCATCAATGAATTCTAACATATCTGTAGTTTTATAACCTTGATCAGCAATTTCTTTTGCTACTTCAATCATATTTCTAACTATAGCTTTATCTTTAACAATATTAATATAATGTTCTAAATTTACAATAGACGGTGTTGTATCCGCAAGATTTAATATATAATCTGATCCACCTGCATCTAATAATAAATCCTTTGTTTCTAATCTAGAAATCAATGTTGTGTAATCAATATCTACTTTTTCTTGAAATAGGTCAATAATTGCGCCATAGATTAACCGATGTCTTCTAGTATAAAAATCGTTAACTTCTAATTTATCAATAATCGTTCTAATTGTATTTGGTTCAATAAATACTGCACCAAGAACGTTTTGTTCTGCCTCATTACTATGAGGAATTATTCTTTCTTCATTCATTATTGTTCTAACACAAGTAACTCAAATGTAGCGGTTACGCTTTTATGTAGTTTTACATTAACTTGATAAGTGCCTAGTGCAGTAATAGGATCATCAAGTTGAATCTTACGTTTATCAATTTCAATACCATGTTGATCTTTTAAAGCATCAGCAATTTGTTTGGTATTAATTTTTCCAAAGAACTTACCGTTTTCTCCTATTTTCACATAAATTTTAACTGCTCTAAAATCGATACGTGATTTGAGTTCTTTCATTGTTTCTAGTTCTTTGCGCTCGAGTTCTTTTATTTTAGTTTTTTCATCTTCTAATATTTGCATATTCTCGGATGTTGCTTCAATGGCTTGTTTACTAGTTAATAAATAGTTTCCATAACCAGGTGCCACTTCAATTATTTCACCTTTTTTACCTTTGTTTTTTACATCTTTAATTAAAATTACTTTCATTGGTTTTTCCTCCTGAACAGCTGTTTCTAAATACTCTACCAAGTCTTTTCTAACTTGACTGATGTCGGTTGTTTCAATTTGAGCACCTGCATTATTTAAATGGCCGCCCCCATTAAATTTTTCCATAATTACTTGAACGTTGAATCCTTCAAGACTTCTTGCACTAATTCCCACAGTAGTTGGTGATAATCTACCAATAGTAAAAGCTGCAACAGTGTTATCAATTTCTAATAAATCATCACTAATTTGAGCAAGTAAAATACGATCTGTTTCTATGTTATCCGGTACAATAACCATAGAAAAACGTTTTTTAATTACTTCAGCTAATGTGAGTAGTTGAGATTTGATTTGAATATCTTTTAATGACTCCCTTAAAATATTTTTAACTTTATAGGTGTCCGCACCAAATTTTCTTAAAATAGCAGCTGCTTCAAATGTTCGCGCACCGGTTCGGTACATAAAGTTATTAGTATCAACGATAATTCCTGATAACATAATCGTTGCTTCAAAAGGATTAATTGGAATGTCCTTATCAAACACGTTTATCATTTCAACAACTAATTCGCTTGAACTTGAAGCATAAGGTTCTATATAAGATAACCTTGTTTCTGTTATAAAATCATTCAACTTTCTGTGGTGATCAATAATGACTTTACTTGGAATATTTTGAACCAACTTTTCATCAATTAATTGGCCTCTTGAGTGATGATCGACTAAAATCAACAAACTCTCACGATTAGACATTGCATTTGCTTCTTCAGGTGAGATAAAGTTTTCTAAAAACGAAACATACTCATATTCCATTAATTGAAGTATTTTCTTTACAGTTTTATCAATTTCATTGAAATTCAGAACAATATACGCATCTTTTTTTAGTGCTTGTGCCATTTTTAAAACCCCAATAGCACTTCCTAATGCATCTGTATCAGGATGCGTATGCGGCATGATAAAAACTTTATCACAATCTTCAAATAACATTGCAAGTTTTTGTGCATTAATTCGACTTGATATACGCGTACGTTTTTCTTGGGTGTTTGTGTTTCCACCAAAATATTTAAGAGGTTCTCCTTGAACATTAATAACGACTTGGTCTCCACCGCGTGATAGTGCTAAATCAAGAGCTGCTTCTGCGATTTCGCCAAGCTGGTTAAGTGGGATATTTGCACAAGCAAATCCACCACTCATTGTTACTAATAGTTCATGATCTTTAGAAATTTGCGTAATTAAGTCAATGATTTTAAACTGATTGTTTACAAGTTCTTCTAAGTTCTTTTTATGTAAAAATACAACGAGTTTTGAATTGCTTATAGGGACAATATGAAATCCAGCGTCGTAAGCCCAATCATCAAGTGCGCCTAAAAACTGTCCTTGAATTTCATTTTTTTCTTGAACATCTAAAACACTTAAAGCATCTTCAAAATTATCTAAATGTAGAACACCGATAACGTTTGTATGTTCTGCATATTTGCGTTTTAACTCTTCTCTTTCAGTTACTTGATACAAAAATACAGTTTGTTCTAACCGGTCATAAATGACCTCATATAAATGTTCATAAATTTTTATAACAAAAGGGTTTAATGAATCTTCTTCAATAACGAGTTTTTCTTTTAAAGGTTTATGAATCATATCAAGGTTTCTAGATTCTAAAACATTTTCAAATATTTCTTTAGCTTTTTGATTAGCCCATTGAATGTCATAGTTTTCGTTAATCATTAATATACCTGTTGGGATATTATTAATGAGTTGTTCTTCAATATGCTCTTTTCTATGAATCAAGTTATTTTTTTCTTCTAACTTCACGCGTAATTGTTTAATTTTCAAGATTTTTTCTCTTAAGTAGTGCACAACAAAATACACATTGAACATAAAAATCAATGCGATAGATAAGATAATAATTAATGCGACTGTGCTTGAACTAAATGCGATTCCAAGGATTGCCAGGACTACAATTATTACGCTAAATAGCAAATAAAAAGTTCTGTCCACACCTTCACCCCTATTCGTTGTTGCTTAAAATATTATATCACATCAAGCACTGTTTAAAAAGAGGAAAACCTTACTCAAGAATAATTATTGACAAAGTGTTTTAATTCATATAAAATGTGTCAGTATTACGCAGTTCGTAACCATCCTGCGATATCAAAACTAGGAGGCATTATAATGAATAATGAGTTGATTTGGTTGTTGTTTGCTTTGGCAAACTTCGTAATGATTGTACTTTCTTATAAGTTATTTGGAAAGTATGGTATGTTTGCTTGGATTGCTATGGGGACTATTTTAGCAAATATTCAAGTATTAAAAATAGTGGAGTTATTTGGACTTTACGCTACACTTGGAAACATTATGTTTGGAACGTTGTTTCTAGCAACGGATACCCTAAGTGAAAAATATGGGATTAAAGAAGCAAAAAGAGCGGTTTATATGGGATTTTTTACATTAATCTCTATGGTAATCATTATGCAGTTTGCATTATGGTTCAACCCTGCTGAAGAAGATTTTGCTCAAGATGCACTTGTGACAATATTTGGTATTAATTTTGGTGAAGTTGATATGGTACGTATCATCATTGCTAGCTTAATTGCTTATCTTGTTAGCCAAATACTCGATGTACATTTATTTCAAAAGATTAAGTCGATTTGGCCAAGTGATAAACTTTTATTTGTTAGAAACATCGGTTCAACCGCTATTTCTCAAGCTGTTGATTCTGCAATATTTGTCCCTTTAGCATTCTTGTTTGTTTTACCTGGGAATATTGTGCTAAGTATTTTCTTTACTACTTACTTTGTTAAGTTGTTCGTTGCAGTTTTAGATACACCATTTATCTATTTAATGAAGAAAATTAAACCTATTTATGAATAAGACCGAGCGCGCTCGGTCTTTTTTATTTCCATTTCAATAATCTTTGTTCACCTTTTAATGCTTTTATTCTAGTAATATCTTGTGATACTTCTAATACACCTTCATAGTTACCTTGTTCATCACGTACAGCGTAGTAGGTAATGTATAAGAAATGTGATTTAAACTTGATCCAAAACTCTGCCATATCTTCTTTACCATCCTTAAATGATTGGACAATTTCTTTTACAGTATCGACACTTTTAGGTGGGTGACAATGTTCAACAAGTCTACCAATTACAGACGGATTTCTTGGAAAATGACGTGTTTTTGTTTCATTAAAATAAGCTACTTTATCATGCTTATCAACAAACGTAATATCAAGGGGTAAATGGTTTAGCATGAGGTTTAACTGTTTAAAATTGAGCGTGCCATTTGCGACTTTAAACTCGTTTTGTTCAAACTGATCAAAAATTCGATTTTTCTTTGTCACATACTGTTTTTCTAAGAAGGTAAATCCGTACTGCATACATTCTTCTAACATTTCATCAAGTAAGTTATCACTTAGGAATTTATCAGCAACAGGAAATAATATAATCGATTCTTTTTGGATAATTCCGTAGACTAAATAATAGTAGCTTCCAATAATGGGTTTAACACGATCAACGTCAAGGATATCTTCTTCAAAATGATGAATAATTTCTTTTATTTGTTTTCGAGCATCATCGTGTAGGCTCCACATAACTTCTAGAGGTTTATTTGAAGGGACGAGTTTTTCTAATCGTGGAAATAAAATATTTTCTTTTTTAACCCATTTTTTTTCAAACTCTAAACACTTAGTAAACCCTTTTAATAATTGTGCCTTATTATCAATCATTTTGTTTTCTTTAAAGTGTGGTTTTAATGATTTTAGATGATTAATAATTGCTTCATTTTCCTCTAACATCCATTTAAAAAAGTCGTGGTGATGAGACAAAAGCGCATGTTCTGATAATCCTTTATAAAAAACATTTACGAATTTGTTTGCATTATCTTTAATAGATTGAATTGATTCTTTTGTATTTTCTTTATACATTTCTACATAAAATAAATCCAGTGGTGTAATCGAATGAACAATGTCTTTATATTGCTCATACACAGCTTTTTTATTCGTTGATTCGTCATTTAATGCTTTCATAAAGGCACTTATTTCTTTAACACGTTGATCGTTTTTATGAAGGGTTTCCATTGTATCACCTCGTTAATTATTATAACAAAAAAATACGCCTTAAAGGGCGTATTTTAAATTTTTAGTCTTTTACGAATGGTAATAATGCCATATGACGCGCACGTTTGATTGCAACGCTTAATTCTTTTTGGTAACCAGCTTTTGTTCCAGTTACACGTTTAGGTAAAATTTTACCTCTATCAGAAATAAAACGTCTTAATAATTCAGCGTCTTTGTAATCGATGTATTTAATGTTATTTTCTGTGAAATAACATACTTTTCTACGGCGTTTACGAAATGTATTTGGTCTTGCCATGATTATTCCTCCTTATTAGAATGGTAGATCGTCTTCGGTTACTATATCAGGTATTGAAGACGTTTTCTTAGATTGTTGTTGTCGTGGTTGTGATTCTTTTTCATTATTATAGTTGCTACTATTTTCTTGAGACGCTTTGGTCTCTAAGAATTGGACTGAATCACAAACGATTTCAGTGATGTATTTTCTATTACCGTCTTGGTCATCGTAAGAACGTGTTTGAATACGACCTTCAACACCGACTAATGAACCTTTTGAAAGATATTGTTCAACGGTTTCAGCTTGGCGTCTCCAGACAACACATTGGATAAAGTCTGCTTCTCTTTCACCACTTGGGTTTGAGAATTGACGATTTACAGCTAAGGTAAATGTTGCAACTGGAATATCGTTTGCAGTACGTCTTAATTCAGGGTCTTTTGTTAAGCGCCCTACTAATATCGCACGGTTAATCATACTATCACCTTTCTTATCTTACGTCTTTAATGATTAGGTAACGCAAAATGTCTTCTTTAATGCGAACAACGCGGTCGAATTCAGCACGTGCTTCTTCAGTAGCTGTTACGTCTAATATAACGTAATAACCTTTTCTATGCTTTTGAATTTCGTACGCTAAGTCACGCATTCCCCATTCGTTAACTTTATCTACTGAAGCATCTCTTGAAGTGAAAATATTGCTTAATTCTTCAATTAAAGCTTTGCGGTTTTCTTCAGTAACAGTTGGACGAATAATATACATGATTTCGTATTTTGTCATTTTTTTTCCTCCTTATGGTCTATTGGCTGCATGCAGCAAGGATGAGTTTATAACTCACGGTAAATCATTATATCACAAGGTCTCCTTGATGTAAACAAATAGACTAAAAAAAACCTTAAGTATTTAAATGGTTATTTTAAGACCTTTTGATAACCGCCAGCACCGTATTGTAAGGCTTTATTTACGCGACTTATCGTAGTTGCACTTGCTTTAGTTATTCGTTCAATTTCAACATAGGTTGTGCCTTGTTTTAAAAGTCTTGCAACATGAAAACGTTGGGTAAACTCTTTTATTTCTTGAATGGTTGCAATGTCTTCAAAAAACGCATAGTAATCCTCAACGGTTTTTAGTTTTAACATATGTTCAAATAATAGATCTGTTTCTTTATTTTTTATGTGTTTATTCATCATAGCCTCCGTAACTTTTTTTTAGAAGGTCTAGTAAATCTTCATGCATTTTTTTGTTTATTTTATGTTCAGTTTTATAGGTTTTAAAAATAATATTTTTAGTATCTTTATAGGTTTGATAAAACGATTCACTTTGTTGGTATGGTATTACTTTATCTTCTTTTCCGCTAAACATGATTAACGTATTAAAATGCATGTTATCAACATTTTTACTTGGGTCCATCGCTTCAACTTGTTTTAATACTTCATCACTATTTGGATAAAGTTCTTGTCGGTTTTTTGGAAGCCTATGCTTGGTTGCTTCTAAAAATTTTGGGCTGCTAATTAGTGCGATTAAATGGTTAATGTCTTCGGTGATGGTACTAAGATAGTATGCAGTTAATCCACCCATGGAAATACCAGCAATATCAAAGGTTTTGTACTGTGACTTAAAGTGTTTTGTATAGATAGTTAAAATATCTTCAGCGGTTTGTCTTACAACGTTTGAAGCATCTAGTTCACACAAATCTTTATCTTTTGATATAAATGGTTCTGCTAGTCTACTTCCATGTTTATAGGCATCTATCCCAATAACGTGATAGCCAAGTTTAACAAATGAAACCCCTAAAAGATTCATGATTTTTTCTTTACTCCCAAAAATACCATGTTGTAAAAAGAGCAGTTTATTAGCGGATTCACTTATATATTGAAGTGTGTTTAATCCTTCTAATATTTCTTTTTTAATGATTGTCTTCATGCATTAATGCCTTATAAATTAAGTAAAGCGCAAAAGTTACAGCTTTATAGCGGATCATTTGGCGATCCCCTGCAAATACACGATGATATGTTTTTGTTTTCCCTTCGTGATAAAGCCCAAAATATACCGTTCCAACTGGTTTTATTGAGCTACCACCACCAGGCCCTGCAACCCCTGATATACTCATCGCTATATCACTGCGTGTACGATGTGCGGCTTGATAGGCAAGTTCATAAACACATTGATCGCTAACCGCTCCGAATTTATCGATAATCATTTGATTAACGCCTAAGTTTCTAATTTTTGATTCGTTTGAATAAAGTACATAGGATTCATTAAAAACTTGTGATGCGTTTGGAACATTAATTAATCTTCCAGCTAAAAGTCCGCCTGTGCAAGATTCTGCAAATGAGATGGTTTTATTTTGTGCCATTAACACCTCAACAACGCGTTCTTCAAGTGGCATGTTATAAGGACCAACAATATACTCATCAAATGTCTTTTGAAAGGCGTTTAATGCGGCTTCAAGCGCGTTTTTATTTGGTGATGTAAAGATATACTGTATTTCTGCTAAACCTGCGTAAGGCGCAATATTAACCTTATCATGTTTTTCATAAATAGTGGTAAGTTGACCTTCCATATCCGATTCACCAATACCGACAACTAAAAAGCCTGCTTCATAAAAATCTTTCTCAACACGTTCTTCGAGGTAGGCTTTTACACTTGAGAACATTGGATGCATCTCTTGTGGTGGACCGGGTAGTAAAACAATTATTTTATCATCAACTTGAATGATAACCCCTGGTGCGGTTCCATATTGATTAGGTAAAATAATAGATTCTTTTGGAAAATACGCTTGTTTTTTATTTGATTCATTTACTGTACGGTTCATACGGGCAAATGCGAGTTCAATTCTTTTATATGACTCTTCGTGGTAGTGGAGTTCTAAGTTAAAGTATTTGCATACAGATTCTTTTGTTAAGTCATCTTTCGTTGGTCCAAGGCCACCAGTGAAAATGATTAAATTATCTTTTGTTTGATCAAGGGTTTCATTAATCATAGTTTCTTCATCATTAATACTTACAGCACGTGAGACCTTTATGCCAATACTTCTTAACTCTTTAGATAAATAGTTGAGGTTCGTGTTAATCGTTTTACCATTTAATAGTTCGTTTCCAATTGTAATAATTGTTGCTTGCATAATATCACCCCAGTTAATTATATCATAATCTTTATGCAGAAAAAGAGTGGATTAAACTCTTCTGGTATCCTCAAAATAAAAAAAGGCATATTTGCCTTTTTAACTTAAAGCTTTTTTGCTGCTTCTCCTGATATATACCAATTTGGCACATTAGTTTTGTTTTCAATAAAATCACGATAAGCTTGATTGATGCTATCATAAGCAAATTCTAAATTATCTTTATCATACACCAAGGCCCATGGAATGACACCTATTTGTGTAGATAGCACATAAAATTTCAAATAGGTGAAGAAATCACTTGGAACTTTGTTATTAAAATACCCGTTAATTTGGCCACTCGCAAATGCCTCGCTATATTTTATGGTGATATATAATCGATTAAACTCATAATAGGGATCTGCAATTTCATGACGATTAAAATCTATGATTGATAGTTCATTGTTTTGGTTAATAATCATGTTACCAGTGTGATAGTCTCCGTGTTGTAAGCTTATTGGTCTATCATTTAACAAATTGGTATTTGCTTGAACCCATTTGATTATTTCATCTACTTTTTCGCTTTTTATCTCACACTGTCTAAATAACTCAATACGACGGGCAATCTTATCTTTATACGTTCGATTAAAATCGATAGGGTTAGCTACAGTAATACTGTGAATTTGTTTTAAAATTTTACCCGCTTCAAACCCAAGTTCGTACTGCATTCTTTTTGGTAGGTGTGGCACGACAATTTCAACTTGTTCACCATCGATAAAAGATAGTAACATATACACTTCTTGTCCTTCGTTAAAAACACCAAAATCAATCGGTTGACTCATCGGAATTGGCTCTTTGGCTAAAGTTTGTATAAACTCATATTCAGACTTCTTTTTGTCGTAATTTAAAAAATCGCTTGTTCTTAATAAATAATGCTCGTAGGATTTAGTTAAAACATGGTATTTTTTATCTAGTGACCACCCTTTGTGAATTTGTGTTATATTTAATAATTCACTATAGTTTGGTAAATCTTTGAATCGTTTCAAATCTTCCATAAGCACCTCCTAAAGTTTAATGTATTATAGCATATTTAATCAATGAAAAAAGCATGCCAACGCATGCC
>NZ_JBIOAG010000013.1:0-55187 GCF_043951795.1 Liberiplasma polymorphum
ATTCTTAGTAAGAAAGTGTTTTTATATTGTATTTAGTTTTTTTACTAAATTTTCTATTATGGTAACAATCACTATCAATATAATAGTCCAGGCAAA
Organism: Liberiplasma polymorphum; assembly: GCF_043951795.1. NCBI lineage: Bacteria > Bacillati > Mycoplasmatota > Mollicutes > Liberiplasmatales > Liberiplasmataceae > Liberiplasma > Liberiplasma polymorphum. The sequence continues at coordinate 97 of NZ_JBIOAG010000013.1, forward strand.
AACATTTGCATAATTAATACTAATAGATCCAAAATATAAAGCTCTACCAATACTGTTATCAGCTTGTGAAATAAACTCAGCCATTACTAGTACTTTAAAGCCTAATCCGATACTTTGCAAAATAGCAGTCTTAATATAAGGAAAAGATAATGGTAGCACGATATAAAATTGCTTATAGATAAAATGAACTTGTTCTAACAAAAGGGCATCTTTTAAATTTTTTTCTATATGAAGTACACCTTGTTTTGTAGCCTCATAAATAATTGGAAAAAGCATAAGAAATGTTATCACGAATAATGCATTGTTACGCGCGAATAATATAAGGATGATTATTATGACAGACGCAACAGGCAAAGTTCTTAAACTAACTACTATAGGATTTAAGAAATAGTCTACACAATAACACTGACCCGCTAGCAGACCCAACCCGATTCCAATCCCTCCTGCTAAAATCAAAGATATAATTAAGCGAGTAAAGGAGTTTACAATAATCATGTAGGTGCTTTTATCGCTTAATAACGTTAATAAAGCATTGAAAACATGTGTAACAGTTGGAAAGATGTATATATTGTTAACGCGTAAAGCATATAGTTCCCAAATCAATAAAATCAAAAAAATCATCAACGAGCCAAATAGTATTTTTTTCATTATTCTTTAACCTTATTATAATAGAAGGATTCATTAGGCAATTTATTATGAATCAGATCTGGGTTTTTGTCCAATATGAAATTAAAATACGCTTCAACCGATTCTTTAGCATCAAGCGCTGGATTAAATACTAAGCCACTTCGTTCAATTGAATGCGAGATAATATTAGAATCAAAAGGATAGGATAACTCATTGCAATAGTGAGCTAAGAGATTTGGATAGGTATTTGCAAATATAATACTTTCTTCAAAAAGCTGCATATATTGCTCGATTAAATGTGGTGATACATCATTTTTAACAAATAGACCTGCTTGTGGAAACGATGGAAGTTCTAATAATTCTTGCCAAACTTGATTTAAGTCGATAAGAAATACTTCTTCTAGATGATTATTAGACATACTCACAAAAGGTTCAGATATTAACACTATCGAATCTTCGCTTCTTAGAAGTTCTGCAAGTGTTGCTTGTGTATTTCCGACATACTCAATAGTTGGTGAACTATTAAAATTTATAGCACTTAAAATGCTTTGTAAGACAATATCAGGTGTGTTGTTTTGTCCAAAAGCAATGATATGTTTACCAGACAAATCATGGATACTCAATAAAGGCTTTCTAGATGCTAATAATAAGTTGCCTTCAGTGATTGTAGCTAAAAAAGTATAGTTAGCACCAGTATTAATCAACTTAGCACCTAAATTAATCGGAGCTATAATAAAGTCAAACTCTTCATTTACAAATGCAGCAATTAAGGGTTCCGGTCCTGATACTCTTAATACGTTATAATCATATATATCAGAATCCTTTAAAGTATATTCTAAATAAGCTTGTGCAATACTTGTAGAACCGTTTGGAACGATAACGGTTATAGAATCAGCGTTACTTTCATTAGAACAACCCAGTAACGAAAAAACTAAGATTAGTAATAAAACATTTGAAATGCGTTTCATAAAATCACCTCTTCATTATTCACAACCATATGTTATAATAATTTGTACAATAAATATGTAACATATGTTACGAGGTGATACTATTGTTAAATATTATAAATAATAGTTCAATTAAGTTTTACTTATCTTTAATATGTGTATATCCAAAAGGTTATGTTGTATTTAACGAACAAGATTTGTGTGATTCAATTGGTATTATCATTAACGGAAAACTAAAGTTAAGCCACTATTCTTTAGATGGTAATGAATTCATCTTTAGTGAGTTAGGTAAAGGGGATGTATTCGGCGACTTCTTAATTTTTTCAAATAATCCTTATTACCCTGGAACTTTAGAGACTATTGAGGAATCCCAAATAGTCTACATCACAAAACACAATTTAATTCATTTACTAAATACATCCGAAGCATTTAGATCTCTTTACATATCAAAATTAAGTTCAAAAGCCTTAGAACTTAACCTTAACAATAAGCTGTTAAGACAAGTTAACATTAGAGAAAAAGTGTTGTTTTGGATTGACCTTGAAAGAAAAAAACAAAATAAAAGTAAAATTTTCATTGAAAGTAAAGAAAAATTATCTAAAATCTTAAGTGTTCAAAGACCTTCCTTATCGCGAGAACTTGCAAACATGAAAAACGAAAAAATCATTGATTTTGACCGAAAAAACATTTGGCTCATAGAGTAAAAAATGGCTTATTTTAGAGAAAAAAGCGATACTTCGTTGTTTTTATATAAAAATAAAGAAAAAGACTTGCAATAGGTCTTTTTTTTTGGTAAGATATCATAGACTCTCGCCGGAGTCAGGCTGTGATGTGGGAGGTTGTTGACACACGCGTAGGCGTTGTCTATGTGTGTTCGAGTAAATTTCCATGGAGCAAGTCTATGAATATATTGTAGGCGAAAGGAGGACATTATTAATGGCAAATCAAAAAATCAGAATCCGATTAAAGTCTTATGATCACAGATTGTTAGACACATCGGCAAAGAAAATTGTTGATACTGCGAAAAAGACTGGTTCAACTATCTCTGGTCCAATTCCGTTACCAACAGAAAAAGAGGTGTTCACAATCTTACGAAGTGTGCATGTTAACAAAACTTCACGTGAACAGTTCGAAAGACGTACGCATAAACGTCTAATCGATATTTTGAATCCAACACCACAAACTATCGATGCGTTAATGCATTTAGACTTACCATCTGGTGTGGATATCATTTTAAAATAATATAGGAGGTGTACTCATGGCCAAAGGTATCTTAGGAACAAAAATAGGAATGACTCAAATATTCAATGAAACCGGACAACTTGTCCCAGTAACCATTGTTAGTTGTGAACCTAACGTTGTTCTACAAAAGAAAACCATTGAGAACGATGGTTACGAAGCTGTACAACTGGGCTTCAAAGACAAGCGTCAACGCTTAGCGAATAAACCTGAATTAGGACATTTCGCGAAATCTAACTCTAACCCTAAGCGCTACATTAAAGAGATTGCAGGAACTGAATTAAGCAATTTCGAAGTAGGTCAAGAGATTAGAGTAAATATATTTGAAGAGGGTGAAATCGTAGATGTCACCGGTACTTCAAAAGGTAAAGGATTCCAAGGGGTTATCAAACGTCATAACCAAAGTCGCGGGCCAATGGCTCACGGATCGCGTTATCACAGAAGACCTGGTTCAATGGGATCAATCGACCCTAACCATGTAAGAAAAGGTAAAAAATTACCAGGACACATGGGTGTGGACACAGTAACAATTCAAAATTTAGAAGTCGTAAAAGTGGACGTTGAAAGAAATATTTTACTTATAAAAGGTAACGTTCCTGGACCAAAACGTGGATTAGTCGTTGTAAAACGCGGTGTAAAAACACCATCAATCCAACCGTTAGATCCATCACAATACACTGCACAAAATAACAGCTCGGAAGAGTCAGTAGAATAGTACTTGAAAGGAGGATTTGAAATGCCAAAATTAGCATTGTTAAATCAAGCTGGAGAAAATGTTGGAGAGATTACCTTACTAGATTCAGTATTTGGAATTGAACCAAATCAGCAAGCTTTATTCGACGTTGTAAAATCACAACGCGCTGCAATGCGTCAAGGAACTCACGATAGTAAAACTCGTAGTGAGGTTCGTGGCGGAGGACGTAAACCTTGGAGACAAAAGGGAACTGGACGCGCTCGTCAAGGATCAATCCGTTCACCACAATGGGTTGGCGGAGGTGTTGTCTTTGGACCAACACCACGTAGTTATATTTTAAAAGTTAATCGTAAAGTTAGAAGATTAGCACTTAAATCCGTTTTATCTTCTAAAGTTAATGATAAGCAAATTTTTGTTTTAGATGCTTTAGCACTTGAAACACCTAAAACAAAAGACATGATTCAGGTATTAAACAATCTTTCACTTTCAGGTAAAGTGATGATCGTTTTAGACCAAATGAACGAAACTGTAGCATTAGCTGCTCGTAACATACCTGGGGTTTTCGTAACAACAGTAGAACAAGCAAGTGTTTATGAATTACTTAACTACCCAGTTATGGTAACTACACAAGACGCAGTTAAAAAATATGAGGAGGTGCTTGGGTAATGTTAGCATCAGAAATCATCAAGCGCCCTATTATCACTGAAAAAAGCATGTTATTAGTTGAAAACTTAAACAAGTACACTTTCTCAGTAGATAAACGCGCAAATAAAATTCAAATTAAAAAAGCAGTCGAAGAATTATTCGAAGTTAAAGTGTTAGCAGTTAATATTATTAACACTACACCTAAAAAGAAACGCGTTGGACAACACCAAGGTTACAAAGCAGAACTTACTAAAGCAATCGTAACATTGGCAAAAGAAGACAAAATTGAGATCTTCTCAGCGTAATAATCATTTAAAAAGGAGGTTACCGTAATGGCTTTAAAAAAGCATAAAGCGATCACAAATGGTCAAAGACACATGACTAGCCTTGATTATGCAGAACTAACAACTGACAAACCAGAGAAATCACTTCTTGTAAAACTTAATAAAAAATCTGGACGTAATAATCAAGGGAAAATCACTGTTCGCCATCAAGGTGGAGGCGCAAAAAGAAAATACCGTATTATTGACTTTAAAAGAAATAAAGATGGTATTCCTGGACGCGTAGCAACCATTGAATACGATCCAAACCGTACTGCAAATATTGCTTTAATCAATTATGCAGATGGTGAAAAAAGATATATTTTAGCACCTAAAGGATTAAAAGTAGGTATGTTTATCGAGTCTGGAGAAACTGCAGATATCAAAATAGGTAATGCATTACCACTTAAAAACATCCCAGTAGGTAGCACAATACATAATATTGAACTTGCACCTAATAAAGGTGGACAACTTGTTCGTTCAGCTGGAACAAGTGCACAAATTTTAGGACGCGAAGAAAAGTATGTACTTGTTAAACTTGCTTCGGGTGAGGTTAGAAAAATTCTTTCTACTTGTCGCGCAACACTTGGTGAAGTAGGAAACGAAGATCATGAATTGGTTAATATTGGTAAAGCAGGACGCACACGTCATATGGGAACAAGACCTACCGTACGTGGTTCAGTAATGAACCCTGTAGATCACCCTCACGGTGGTGGAGAAGGTAGACAACCTATCGGACGTAAGAGCCCAGTTACTCCTTGGGGTAAACCAGCTCTTGGTCTTAAAACTAGAAAATCTAAAAAAGCTAGCGAACGCTTAATCGTTAGACGTAAGAAATAGGAAAGGAGGAACTCATACATGGCACGTTCGGTTAAAAAAGGTCCATTTTGCGACGATCATCTTTTAAAGAAAGTCGATGCAATGAACCAAGAAAACAAAAAGAAAGTGATTCAAACATGGTCTAGACGTTCAACTATATTCCCTCAATTCGTAGGTCATACTATTGCGGTATACAATGGAAAAGAACATGTACCTGTATACGTTACAGAAGACATGGTTGGACATAAATTGGGAGAGTTCGCTCCTACTAGAAGTTACCGTGGACACGAAAAAGACAAGAAAGCTAAGAGAAAGTAGAGGAGGATATTATGGAAGCTAGAGCACAAGTAAAGATGGTTCGCATTTCTTCTCGCAAAGTAAAATTAGTAATCGATTTAATTAGAGGTAAAAACGTAGGCGAAGCATTAGCAATTTTAAACCACACACCAAAAGCAGCCTCACCAATGGTTGAAAAGTTATTACTTTCAGCAATTGCAAACGCTGAGCACAATTATAATATGGATGCTGAAAACCTTTATGTTAAAGAAATTTACGTAGGAGAAGGTCCAACCTTAAAACGTATTAGACCTCGTGCAAAAGGAAGCGCATCACAAATCTTGAAAAGAACCAGCCATACAACAATTGTAGTGGCTGAGAAAGAGTAAAGGAGGGAATCTAAATGGGTCAAAAAGTAAGTCCGGTCGGATTACGAGTTGGAATTATTCGAGATTGGGATTCTCGTTGGTATGCTGATAAAAACGATGTCGCTGATTTGTTACAAGAAGATATAAGAATTCGTGATTTATTATCAGAATTATATGTGAACTCTGCAGTTTCAAAAATTGAAATTGAGAGACTTAAAAATAGAATTATCTTAACAGTACATACTGCTAAACCAGGAATGGTTATCGGTAGAGAAGGTTCTGTTAAAAACGAAGTTGTTGGAAAATTACAACAATTAACTAAAAAAGATATTATATTAAATGTTGTTGAAGTGAAAAAACCTGAGTTAGACGCTAAATTAGTAGCTGATTCAATCGCTCAACAATTAGAAAACCGCGCATCATTTAGACGTGTTCAAAAAATGGCTATTCAAAGAGCTATGAGAGCAGGCGCTAAAGGATGTAAAACCCTAGTATCTGGACGTTTAGGTGGTGCTGAAATGGCACGTAGCGAAGGTTATAGTGAAGGGAATGTTCCTTTACATACTTTACGCGCGGACATTGATTATTCAACAGCAGAAGCAGCAACTACATACGGAAAACTAGGCGTTAAAGTTTGGATTTACAAAGGTGAAATCTTGCCTGAAAAGAAAAGGGGGGCAAAATAATGTTAACACCAAAAAGAACAAAATATAGACGCCCTCATAGAGTATCATATGAAGGAAAAGCTAAAGGTGGTACAACAATCAACTTTGGTGAATTTGCACTTCAATCTCTTGAAGGAGCTTGGATTACAAACCGTCAAATCGAAGCTGCTCGTATTGCGATTAATCGTAATATGAAGCGTCAAGGAAAATTATGGATTAGAATTTTCCCACATTTAGCAAAAACTGCTAAACCTATGGAAGTACGTATGGGATCTGGTAAAGGATCTCCAGAAGGATGGGTAGCAGTAGTAAAAGAAGGAACAATCATGTTCGAAGTAGCTGGTGTACCTGAAGATATCGCAAGAGAATGTTTACGTCTTGCTGCGCATAAATTACCAGTTAAAACAAAAGTAATTAAGAAAGAAAGTGGTGATTCTAATGAAAGCTAACGAAATTAGAGAATGGGACACTACTAAAATAAATAGTGAAATCATTGCACTTAAAAAAGAATTATTCGACCTTCGTTTTCAACAAGCAACAGGTCAATTAGAAAATACTGCTCGTATTGGCAAAGTAAAAAAAGCAATTGCGCGTATGAAAACCGTTTTAAACGAACGCGATGCGAAGTAAGACGAGAGGAGAATTCGATGGAACGTAATCGTAGAAGAATCCTTACTGGCACTGTCGTATCTGCAAGCGCAGACAAAACAATTTCAGTAATGGTTGAAACAGCTAAAAAACATAGATTATATGGAAAACAAGTAAAACAATCTAATAAATTTGCTGCACATGACGAAAATAATCAAGCTAAAGTCGGAGATGTTGTTAGAATTATGGAGACCCGTCCACTTTCTAAGTCAAAAAAATTCCGCTTACTTGAAATCGTAGAGAGCAAAGTTCTCGTTTAGTAGAGCTTAAAAGGAGGTTCTTTAATATGATTCAACAAGAATCAAGATTAAAAATTGCTGATAACTCTGGTGCTAAAGAGATTTTAACTATTAAAGTTCTCGGAGGAACTAGAAGAAAATATGCAAGAGTTGGTGACATTATCACCGCTACAGTAAAACAAGCGACACCGGGCGGAGCCGTTAAAAAAGGTGAAGTCGTGAAAGCTGTAATCGTACGTACTGTTAGAGAAATAAGACGCCCTGATGGAACGTATATTAAATTCGACGATAATGCTGCTGTAATCGTGCGTGAAGACAAATCTCCACGTGGAACCCGAATTTTCGGTCCAGTAGCAAGAGAGTTACGTGAAAAAGGTTTTATGAAAATCGTATCACTAGCTCCAGAAGTATTATAAAGAGTAGGAGGAGAACGTATGAAAATTAAAAAAGGTGATAAAGTACAAGTCATCTCTGGTGAAGCTAGAGGGAAACAAGGTACTGTGTTAAGAGTCTTCCCTAAAACTGATCGTGTATTAGTTGAAGGCGTGAACATCATCAAGAAACACGCGAAACCTACTCAAGCAAACCCTGATGGGGGAATTTTAGAATATGAAGCGCCAATCCATGTATCTAATGTTATGATTGTGGATAAAAAAGGTGTTACAAGAGTAGGATACAAAACAATCACAGAAACTGTGAAGAAAAAAGAAGTTACACGTAAAGTACGTGTTGCAAAAAAATCTGGCGAGGTCTTAGACTAACCGAGAGAGGAGGCATTAGTGGATGAATCGTTTACAAGAAAGATATAATAACGAAATCCGTTCATCACTCGTTGAAAAATTCGATTATTCATCAGTGATGCAAGTACCAAAAGTAGAAAAAATTGTTCTTAATATCGGTGTAGGAGATGCAGTAGCAAACACGAAAGCATTAGATGATGCAGTTGCTGAACTTGCGCAAATTACAGGACAAAAACCACTCATTACAAAAGCGAAAAGATCTATAGCATCTTTCAAATTAAGAGAAGGTATGCCTATCGGTTGCAAAGTAACGCTTCGTGGTGAAAGAATGTACGAATTTTTAGATAAACTCATGAACATTGCACTTCCACGTGTGCGTGACTTTCAAGGGGTAAGCCCTAAGGCGTTTGATGGAAGAGGAAACTTTACATTAGGTGTCAAAGAACAATTAATTTTCCCTGAAATCAACTACGATAAAGTCAATCGTGTTCGTGGTATGGATATTGTAATAGTAACTACGGCTGATACTGATGAAGAAGCTAAAGAATTACTTACACAATTAGGCATGCCGTTTAGAAAAAATTAAGGAGGCTATTATGGCTAAAACATCAATGAAGGTAAAAGCGAAACGCCCTCAAAAATACGATGTACGTGAGTATACTCGTTGTGAGCGCTGCGGTAGACCACATGCCGTTATTCGTAAATTTAAATTATGCCGTATTTGTTTCCGTGAATTAGCATACAAAGGACAAATACCAGGCGTTAAAAAAGCAAGTTGGTAAAAATTTATATTCCTAATATTTTGGGAGGAGGCAATTATTTATGGTAATGACAGATCCTATTGCTGATATGTTAACGCGTATTAGAAACGCGAACCAAATGAAAAAAGAAACAGTTGATATCCCTGCATCGAAACTAAAATTACAAGTTTTAGAACTTCTTCGTGAAGAAGGGTATATTACTAATGTAGTGGTTATTAATGGTAACCCAAGCAATCAATTGCGCGTCACTTTAAAATATATGCAAAATGAACGTGTAGTTAAAGGACTTAAAAGAATTTCAAAGCCTGGACTAAGAGTCTACGCTAAGCAAGGTGAAATTCCTAAAGTATTAAATGGATTAGGTATCGCTATAATTTCAACTTCAAAAGGGTTAATGACTGACCGTGAAGCACGCAAACAAAACGTTGGCGGAGAAATTTTAGCATACGTATGGTAATTAAATAAAGGAGGTACGAAAGATGAGTCGTATTGGGAAGAAACCAATTACATTACCTCAAGGCGTAACCTTAACAGTTGATGGACAACTTGTTGAAGTTAAAGGGCCTAAAGGAACTTTATCTATGACTGTTCATGAAAACATGTCAGTAAATATAGATGAATCAAACGTGACGGTTGAAAGACCTTCAGAAACCAAACAAAACAAAACCTTACACGGTACTACTCGTGCGTTAATCCAAAACATGGTTGTTGGCGTTAGCGAGGGGTATACTAAAAAACTTCAAATGGTTGGAGTTGGTTACCGTTCAGCGGTACAAGGTAAAAATATCGTCGTAAGCGCAGGATATTCTCAACCTGTTGAATTAACTATTCCAGAAGGATTAACTGTCGAAGTAGTTAAAAACACAGAAATTTCTATTTCAGGAATTGACAAACAACTCGTTGGTGAGTTTGCTGCTAACATTCGTGCGATCCGTAAACCTGAACCGTATCTAGGTAAAGGAATTCGTTATGTAGACGAATATGTACGTCGTAAAGAAGGAAAAACTGCTAAGTAGTAGTTAGGAGTGAAATTATGATTAACAAGAAACCAAGAAATACAATGCGTCAAAAAAGACACTTACGTATCAGAAAAACTTTAGTTGGTACAGCTTTAAGACCGCGTTTAAGTGTATTTCGCTCGAATAAAAACATCTCAGCACAATTAATCGACGATGTTAATGGAATCACTTTAGTAAGTGCTTCAACCGTCGAAAAAGACTTTTCAGAAGCTACAAATGCTAGCAATATAAAAGGTGCTGAAGTAGTAGGTAAATTAATCGCTGAAAGAGCATTAGAAAAAGATATTATAAAAGTTGTATTTGACAGAAGTGGATATTTATATCATGGCCGTGTCAAAGCATTAGCTGAGTCTGCACGCGCTGCAGGATTAGAATTCTAATAAGGAGGTAAGCCAATGCAAAAAGATCGTAATAGACGCAAAAGAAGAGAAGAAAACATCTACGAAGAACGCGTTGTAAATATAAACCGTGTTACGAAAGTTGTTAAAGGTGGACGTCGTTTCCGTTTTAGCGCTTTAGTCGTAGTCGGTGATAAAAATGGACAAGTTGGATTTGGTACTGGAAAAGCGCAAGAAGTACCAGATGCTATTAAAAAAGCCATTGAAGATGCAAAAAGAAATTTTATCAAAGTCCCAATGTATGGAACAACTATTCCACACGCAATTGAAGGACGTCACGGTGCAGGGCATGTATACTTAAAACCAGCTGTCGAAGGGACAGGGGTAATCGCAGGAGGACCAGTACGTGCAGTATTAGAAGCTGCAGGCGTACATGACATTTTAAGTAAATCACTCGGTTCAGCAACACCAATCAACGTTGTTAGAGCAACAATGGATGCACTCGTAAATTTACGTACAGCTGACGAAGTAGCTCGCACACGTGGAAAAACTGCAAAGGAGATTTTGAGATAATATGAAAAATTTAGAAATCACCTTAGTAAAAAGTTTAATTGCTACAAAACCAAAACAAAGAAAAACAGCTAAAGCACTAGGTTTAAACAAAATTAATCAAACTGTAGTAAAACAAGATACAGAAACCATTAGGGGAATGATCAACATTATCTCTCACTTAGTGAATGTTGTTGAGAAATAGGAGGTACCCATATGAAATTACATGAATTAAAACCAACACCTGGATCAACGCATGCCAAAAAACGTGTTGGCCGTGGAACAGGTAGTGGTACTGGAAAAACTGCTGGTGCAGGACACAAAGGACAACGTGCACGTGCTGGTGCAACAATTCGTTTAGGATTTGAAGGTGGTCAAACACCATTATTCAAACGTCTAAGAAAAGTTGGTTTTACAAACCCACACCGCGTTGAATATTCAATTGTAAACGTCGAATCTTTAAACAAATATGATAACGGAACGGAAATTACACCAGAATTATTACTTGCAGACCGTTTAGTTACTAAAAAAACATTACCAATTAAAATTTTAGGAAATGGCACTCTCGAAAAGAAGTTAACAGTAAAAGCAAATAAATTTACAGCTTCAGCTGAGGAAAAAATTAAGGCTGTTGGTGGAAACGTCGAGGTGATTTAATGGAAACAATCAAGGCGGTATTAAAGAATCAAGATGTGATGAAAAAGATTTACTTCACACTCCTTGCATTTCTTATTTACAGATTAGCGATTTATATTCATATTCCATTAATTAATCCAGCGGAAATCAGAAGTGTATTTGACACTGCTGGTGGTGGGTTTTTAGGAATTATGGATGCCTTTACAGGTAGTGCATTGAGTAATTTCTCAATTATAGCACTTGGTATTGGGCCATACATTACCGCATCTATCGTTATTCAATTATTACAAATGGACATCGTTCCAATTCTAAAAGAATGGTCAGAAGAAGGCGAATCAGGAAAACAAAAAATCAATCAAGTAACACGCTATTTAGCGATTGGGCTTGCATTTATTCAAGCACTTGGTATGATTTACGGATTTCATTTATCTTCAGGTGGCGCAATATTTGCTTGGGGAGATCCAAACTTCCTAACATTTACATACTTAGCACTTGTTTTAACAGGTGGGACAGCGTTCTTACTTTGGTTAGCTGATCAAATTACATTAAAAGGAATCGGAAATGGAACTTCAATGATTATCGTTGCAGGGATTATTGCTGGTATACCTGGTATGTTTAGATCACTTGCTGATGATTATTTAAGAGGAACAGGTACTAACCTTGCGAGTTATTCAACATTTGGAATTATCGTAATCGTTTATTTACTTGTATTAGTTGGCGTAACTTACATGCAATCTGCAGTTAGAAAAGTACCGATTCAATATTCAAACCGTCCTGGGTCTAGTCGTTTCAAAGGGAAACAAGACTCGAACATTCCATTAAAAATTAACTCTGCAGGTGTTATCCCAGTAATCTTCGCAGTAACCATTTTAAGTTTGCCGCAAACTGTGGTAAGTTTTGTTCCAGGTTTAGCTAGTACAACAGCTGGATTATGGCTTGGTGAAATGTTTGATTACACAAGACCACTTGGATTAGCAATCTATGTCATTTTAATCATTGTCTTTACGTTCTTTTATTCGTTCGTACAAATCAATCCAGATAAAATGGCTAACAATTTACAAAAACAAAATGCATACATTCCAGGGATTAGACCAGGAAGAGAAACCGAAAACTACATTTCAAAGCTACTCTTTAAAATTACAGTCATCGGTGCACTATATTTAGTTCTAGTTGCGATTTTACCTATTATTGCAGCAATCATTTTTGGACTACCTAGTTATGTGCAAATCGGTGGAACCTCATTACTTATCGTTGTTGGGGTAGCCATTGAAACTACAAAACAAATCAAAACCGATGTACAAGGTAAGAGCTATAGCGGATTCTTGAAATAGGGGGTTATGTCTTGAAAATTTTACTCATGGGGCCCCCAGGTGCTGGTAAAGGTAGTCAATCTGCCAAACTAGTAGAAGAATTTCAGTTAACAAATATTTCAACAGGTGAAATGTTTCGTGAATCATTTAGAAACAATGAACCCCTTGGAATAGAAGCAATGAAGTATATCGATAAAGGCAATTTAGTCGCGGATGATATAACGAATGAAATTGTTCGTAAACGTCTCTTACGTGAAGATGCAGAACGCTGTTTTTTACTTGATGGTTATCCGCGTACAGTTGCACAAGCAGAAGCACTTGATGAGATGCTCAATCAAATGAACTCTAAACTAACAGCGGTTATCAACATTACTGTCGATAAAGAAGCAATTTTAGAGCGCATGGTTGGAAGACGTGTTTGTAAAAAGTGTGGACTAAGCTATCATCTATCATTTAAACCACCCAAACAAGATGGGGTTTGTGATGAATGTGGTGGCGAGTTATATCAAAGAACAGATGATCAATTAAGCTCAGTTAAAAATCGTTTAGATATATATGAAAATAAAACGAAACCAATTATTGAGTATTATAAAAATCGAGGCATTTTAAAAAATGTTGACGGGATGCAATCTTTCGATGAAGTTTATCAGGATATCAAAAAAGCTTTAGGTGAAGCTTAATGATTACCATTAAATCAAACCGAGAAATTAAGTTTATGCGAGAAGCTGGACGAATAGTCGCTTTAGCGCATGAAACGATAAAAGATATGATTAGACCCGGAATCTCGACTTATGATATTGATCAAATCGTCGAAAAGGTTATACGTGAACATAACGCTACCCCTTCATTTAAAGGTTACGGAGGTTTCCCCGGCAGTGCTTGTACTTCAATTAACGAAGAAGTCGTACACGGAATACCATCTAAAAACCGAATTCTTAAAGATGGCGATATTATCAAAGTAGATATAGGTGCAAACTACAAGGGATACCACGGCGATTCAGCTTGGACATATCCTGTAGGAAAAATTTCAGAAAAAGCTCAAAAATTACTAGAAGTAACCGAAGCATCACTGTTTGAGGGACTGAAATACGCAAGAAGCGGTAACCGATTATCTGATATATCGCACGCCATTCAAACCTATGCAGAGTCACAAGGATTTAGCATTGTTCGCGAATTTGTAGGACATGGAATCGGAAAAAACTTACACGAAGACCCACAGATTCCAAACTATGGACTACCAAATAAAGGCACTATACTTAAACCAGGTATGACCTTAGCTATTGAGCCAATGGTCAATGTTGGAAGAAAAGAAGTAAAAGTGTTAGAGGATCAATGGACCGCTGTCACAGTTGATGGTGCCTACAGTGCTCATTATGAACACACGATCCTCATTACAGAAGAAGAATGTATACTTCTAACCGTGTTATAAGGAGGAATCATCATGGCAAAAGAAGATAAAATTGAACTTGAAGGTAAAGTTGTTGAAGCGTTACCAAATACACAGTTTTTAGTAGAATTAGAAAACGGTCATCAAATATTAGCGCACGTTTCGGGTAAAATCCGTATGTATTACATACGCATCTTACCTGGGGATAAAGTCACGGTTGAATTATCACCATACGACTTAACACGTGGGCGTATAACCTACAGACATAAATAAAGATTGAAAGCTCCAAAGGAGGAAATTAATAATGAAAGTAAGACCATCAGTAAAGAAAATTTGTGATAAATGTAAAGTGATAAAACGCAAGGGCAAAGTAATGGTCATTTGCGAAAATCCAAAGCATAAACAAAGACAAGGTTAATAGGAGGTGCACACATGGCACGTATTTCTGGTGTAGATATCCCAAGAGATAAACGCGTAGTTATCGCATTAACATATGTATACGGAATTGGGAATACCATATCAAAACAAATTTTAGAAGCTGCTGAAGTTTCTGAAGATACACGCGTAAAAGATTTAACCGAAGAAGAATTAGTACGCATAAGAAGTGAAGTCGCTAAAGTGAAAACAGAAGGTGACTTAAGACGAGAAGTTTCTCTAAACATCAAACGATTACAAGAAATTGGTTCATATAGAGGAATGCGTCATCGTAGAGGGCTACCAACACGTGGACAAAATACACGTAACAATTCACGTACCCGTAAAGGGCCACGTAAAACAGTAGCTAATAAGAAGAAATAGGAGGAAATTAATATGGCACGTAAAACAAGAACTAAACGTCGCGTAAGAAAAAACATTCCTTCCGGAGTCGCGCATATTCATTCGACTTTTAATAATACAATTATTACAATTACGGATCCTAGCGGAAATGCTATCGCTTGGACAAGTTCAGGCGCTCTCGGATTCAAAGGAAGCCGTAAATCAACTCCATATGCTGCACAAATCGCAAGCGAAGCTTGTGCTAAAGCTGCAATGGAACACGGGATGCAAAGAGTAGAAGTTTCTGTAAAAGGACCAGGACCTGGTCGTGAAGCTGCAATTCGTTCATTACAAACCGCGGGATTAGAAATTACTTCAATTAAGGATGTAACACCAGTCCCTCATAACGGATGTCGTCCACCAAAACGACCTCGTGGCTAGTTTTGAAATTAAACAAGGGAGGTTGTTAAATTGAAAGACTTAAAATTCGAAAAACCGGATACAAGAATTATTGAGACTGATGATTTTCGTGGTAAATTCGAAATCAGCCCACTAGAGCGCGGATATGGAATTACTATAGGAAATTCATTACGCAGAATCTTATTATCAAGTTTACCAGGATCTGCAATTATTAACTGCCAAATTGACGGCGTACAACATGAATTTTCCGCAATCGAAGGCGTTGTCGAAGATGTTACAACCATCGTACTTAATCTAAAAGATGTGGTGCTCTCTATTGATAGTGATGATCCTGATGTAGAGAAAAAGCTAGAAATTAGTGTTGAAGGCCCACACACGATTACGGCTAAAGATATTATTCACGATAATGATGTAACCATTATCAATGAAGACCAACACATCGCAACGGTTACAAAAGGATCATTTAAAATGACAATGACTGCAAGACGCGGAATTGGTTATGTTAGTGCAGAGAAAAACAAAGCCTTTAACCGTGTTGTTGGCGTGATTCCAATTGATAGTATCTATACACCAGTACAACGCGTTAAATACGATGTTGAAAAAACACGTCATGACGATGTTGCTGACTTAGATAAATTAATCGTTGAACTTGAAACAAATGGTAGCCTATCACCAAAAGAAGCACTGGGTATGGCTGCTAAAATGCTAATCAATCATTTAGAAGTCGTAGTTGAACTTTCAGAAAAAGCGAAAGAAGAAGACTATATGGTTGAAAGAGAGTCTGAACAAAACTCTCAAATCTTAGAAATGCAAATCGAAGATCTTGATCTATCTGTAAGAAGCTATAATTGTTTAAAACGCGCAGGGATTCATACCGTAGATGAACTTACTCACAAAACTGAAGAAGACATGATGAAAGTTCGTAATCTAGGTAAAAAATCACTCAAAGAAGTTAAACAAAAGCTTGAAGATCTCGGTCTATCACTTGCAAGACATTAATAGGAGGTTTTTATGGCTGGATATCGTAAATTAAATCGCAGAAGCGATCAAAGAAAAGCGATGCTTCGTGACTTAGTGACTCAACTCATTATCCATGAACGCATTGAAACGACAGTAACAAAAGCGAAAGAGTTAAGACGCCTTGTTGAAAAAATGGTAACCTTAGGTAAGAAAAATACCTTAGCATCAAGAAGACAAGCTGCTGAAACTGTACGCTTTTTAGATGTAACCGAAGATCAAAACGCTTTACAAAAGTTGTTTTCTGATATAGCACCACGCTTTCAAGAACGCGCCGGAGGATACACAAGAATTATGAAACTTGGACCTCGTCGCGGAGACGGTGTGGAAATGGCTATCATCGAATTTGTCGAATAATTAAAATGCGAGCTTGCTCGCATTTTTCTTTTATACGATTTCATCGCAATTTAACTCAACATTTGATATAATAAAGAAGGTTTCAAGGAGTGATTACATGAACATCATAGAGATAAAAAACTTGAACTTTCACTATACCCAAGATAAACCAGTTTTAAAAGATATTAACCTTACTATAAGAAAAGGTGAGTGGATATCAATCTTAGGGCATAACGGAAGTGGAAAATCGACTTTATCTAAACTTATCATAGGCTTATTAAAAGCAAAATCAGGAGATATCTATATCGATGATATTCTTTTATCTTACGAAACAGTTTATGATATTAGAAAAAAAGTAGGTATTGTTTTCCAAAATCCAGACAATCAATTTGTCGGTGTCACCGTTAGAGATGACATCGCTTTTGGTCTAGAAAATTTACAAGTTCCACGAGAAGAAATGATTGAACGCATTGAAACCTTCGCACATAAAGTAAATATGAGCGAATTTTTAAACAAAGAACCTCACGCACTAAGTGGTGGGCAAAAACAACGTGTTGCTATTGCAGGTATTTTAGCAATGAACACAGATATTATAATATTTGATGAAGCCACATCAATGCTAGATCCTAAAGGACGTCGCATGATTTTAAACTATATGCAACAACTCAGTAATGAAGGTAAAACCATTATCACCATCACACACGATATGAAAGAAGCGGTGTTAAGCGACCGCATTGTGGTATTAAAAAACGGTGAAATATTAAAAGTTGATACATCAGAAAATATATTAAGAGATAAAGAAACACTAGAAAAATCCAATTTAGAACTTCTCCTCCCTTTAAAAATCATGTACAAACTAGAAGAATCAAATATCAATAAAAAAGAGTTAAGGGACTATTTGTGGGCATTAAGTTTGAACGTGTAGATTTCAAATATCACGGCATTGATAATAAAGGGTATTTAGCACTATCCAATGTTAGCTTAAACATTGAAAAAACAGGAGAGTTTATCACACTAATTGGAGAAACTGGTAGCGGAAAAACAACACTTGTCCAGCATATGAATGCTTTACTTACACCAACAGCTGGTCAAGTTGATATACTTGGCATCAAGATAAATAAAGAAGTTGTAAAAAAGAAAAAGGTTAAACTAAATCCAATTAGACAAAAGGTTGGATTAGTTTTCCAGTTTCCAGAATATCAACTCTTTGAAGCAACAGTATTAAAAGACATTATTTTCGGTCCGAAAAACTATGGTGTCGATGAAGCAACGGCAATTAAACGCGCTGAAGAAGTTATTGAAATCGTTGGGTTAGATAAAAGTTACTTAAGTCGCACACCATTTAATTTAAGTGGTGGGGAGAAAAAACGTGTTAGTATTGCTGGTATTTTAGCAATGCAACCAGATATCTTAATTCTTGATGAACCTACAAGCGGTCTTGATCCTGTAGGACGCGACGAGTTATTAAAAGTATTCTTTGATATTCATCAAAAATTAAATAAAACTGTCATTATTATTACGCACGATATGAACACCGTTTATTCTTATGCAAAACGTGTTTTAGTTATGAGAGATTCTTATTTAGTATATGATGGTAATCCTATGTCACTATTCACGAGTAAAAATATAGATTCATGGAACCTTGATGTACCCGATTTACTTCAATTAACAAGGTTAATCGAGCAAAAATTTCATGTAAAATTTCCTAAAAATCCACGCTCTCAAGAAGAGTTAGTAGCACTTATTGAGGAGGGATTGGCATGAAAAACATTGTAATTGGACGTTTTATTCCAGGGAATAGTTTCCTTTATAAAATGGATCCAAGAACCAAAATTATTGCACTCATTATTTTGATGGTTGCAGCCTTTATGATAGGGACATTTACACAAATGTTTATCGGAATGATGATTATATTATTTATATTAATTATTGGTAGAATTAGTGTAAAACGCGTTTATTTAGGACTGAGACCTTTAATGTTTTTACTATTTTTCACTTTTTCATTTCAAATTTTCTTCAATACTCAAGGTGAAATCGTATTTGATTATGCTTTAAATTATTCCATTCTTAATTTCTTACTAGTCGGTGCAATAATCTTTATATGGATAGTCACTAAAAAATATATTAAACTTAAACTCATTTATTTCTTGTTTACAGTATTTATATCATTTTATGTGCTCATAAACTTAGAGTTAGGTGATGTTTATAGAGTGGGCCAATTCACCGTTTATGAACAAGGTCTAGAAACCGCGTTTTTTATCATGATGCGTTTAATCATAATCGTTACACTCTCAACGATACTAACACTCACCACAAAGCCAACGGATTTAAACTTAGGATTAGAAGCTGTATTAAAACCTCTCAAGTATGTTCGCGTTAATACTGAGGAAATGGCAATGATTATAGCCCTTAGCTTGCGCTACATTCCTACGCTTTTAGACGAAGCCAATAAAATTATGCTTGCACAAGCTAGCCGCGGTGTAGATTTTACTGAAGGTAAATTAAAAGATAAAGTCATGCAAATTATCTCCTTACTTATACCAATGTTTATTATTTCCTTTAAACGAAGTGATGAACTAGCCGATGCAATGGAAGCACGCTCTTTTGTACCGGGGAAAATGCGAACAAGATTGCACTTACTAACATGGACAGCGATTGATACATTTACGATTATTTTTAGTATTGCGATGTTAACATTAACCATTGTATTAAGGGTGGTGTACTAATATGATTGAACAACTTATAAATACTCAAAACATAAGCGATTTAGAGCATCTTTTAGATGTACAAATCGCTTTAAAAATACCAGGAAAAGAATCGATTTTTACGAAAGATAATGTTGTAGAAACATTAAGTAAGTATAGAAATATTATCGTAAATGACGTTAGTTATTATTTAAGTTACTACTTAGTGTACTTTGATTACAACGATCAAAACTATATCGCTAAATTAAAAACAAACCACGATTTAATTAGGTCCATTTATGTTGAAAAATTACGAACTAATAGTAGGCGCATTCGGCTAGATATTTCCTATGATGGCAGTCAGTACAGTGGTTCACAGCGTCAACTAAACGCCTCTACAGTTCAAGAAACACTAGAAGGGTGCTTAAACAATCTACTTAAAGATTCCATTCAGCTACAAAGTGCCTCACGCACTGATAAAGGTGTCCACGCGTTGCATCAAGTGATACATTTCGATACCGTAAACCCACTACCCACACATAAAATTAAATCTTTGCTCAATACAATGTTAGATGAGGCTATCTATGTTATAAAAGCAGAAGATGTTCCGCAAGTTTTTCATGCACGATATGATGTTGTAGATAAAACATATGTTTATAAAATTAGCCACATAAAAGATCCATTCAAATCAAAATACACCTATTATCATAAAATGATTGATTTAAACACATTAAATGAAAATATAAGTGTTTTTCAAGGTAAACATGATTTTAGATCGTTTTCAAAAGCCGTTAATGTAGAAGATACCACAAGAACAATTAAATCAATAAAAGCTTACTACGCATCAGGTCAAACGATTATTGAAATATGTGGGGATGGGTTTTTAAGGAATATGATTAGAATGATGATTGGCCAAGTAATCTACGATATTGACTTTGGAAAAAATACAGTTAAAGAAGCACTTAACCACCCGGATGACTTATCAATGAAACATGTTGCTAAAGCCGAAGGATTATATTTAAAAACCATTAATTATGAGAAACGTTAATGACCGTTTCTCATTTTACTTTTTTAAGCGATTAGGGCTTTTTATAAACCCTTTAATTAAACCGTCTATTTATTAAAATCATATTCAAAAAATGAATGAAATATGCGATAATAGACAAAAGAGATGAAGGAGTGACAACACGTGAAACCAAAATTTATAACTTTTGAAGGACCTGAAGGTTCTGGGAAAACATCTGTCATTAAAGTAGTTGTTGAACAATTACTAAAAATGAATCTACCAATTACAACCACCCGTGAACCTGGTGGCATTAAAATATCCGAACTTATCCGACACATCATTTTAGATGTTGAAAATACAGAAATGGATGCAAGAACAGAAGCACTCCTTTATGCTGCAGCCAGACGTCAACATATGGCAGAAATTATATTGCCTGCATTAGAAAAAGGAAACCATGTTTTATGTGATCGTTTTATTGATTCTAGTTTAGCTTATCAAGGTCATGGAAGAGGCTTAGGTATTGATAAAGTATTTGAAATCAATCGCTTTGCAATTGATGATTGTTTACCAGATTTAACGATTTTTATTGATGTCCCACCGCATATTGGGTTAAAACGCGTTTTTTCAAACGGTAGAAAAGTTGACCGTTTAGATTTAGAAAGCATAGAGTTTCATCAAACCGTTTACGAAGGTTATCATGAAGTAATCAAGCGTTTCCCAGAACGTATTAAAGTTGTTGATGGGACACAACCAATTGAACAAGTAATCGAAAGCGTATTAAACCTCGTACTAAATACAATTTAAAGGTGTGTAAAATATGAATTATGACACATTACGATCTTCTCAAAAAGAAGCGATAAAAATACTTGAAAATAGTTATAAAAATAATCGGTTATCGCACGCTTATATTTTCGAAGGTGAAGCGGGCACAAAGAAATTTGATACCGCGCTTTTTTTTGCGTCTTTACTTCTTTGTCAAAGTGAAACGAATAAACCGTGTGGAAGCTGTCATAATTGCCGTAGAATCAATCATTTGACTCACCCTAATATCTACACCATCAAACCTTCAAAACGCCAAATCGTCAAAGAAGACATCCGTTTGCTTCAAGAAGAGTTTAACAAAACGGCGATTGAAGAAGGTTCTAAAATTTATATAATCGAACAAGCAGATACCATGAATGCTTATGCATCAAATGCATTGCTTAAATTTTTAGAAGAGCCGCATCCTAATATTTATGCTATTTTACTAACATCGGATGCTAAACAACTCTTAACTACAATCCGTTCTAGAAGTCAATTAATTCATTTTAACAACTTACCTTCTAAAGCGATTTACACTGCGTTAATTGAAGACGGATATGAAGAACAACTCGCACGTCTTGCATCGGCTAAAACATCTACAATTACAGAAGCACAAGCTTTTTTATCTATGCCAAATCTATTTGAGTTACTCGATTTGGTTTATGTAATGTATGAACATCTAGCTAATGGAAAATCATTAGTCATTGCCTTCCAAGAAGAGGCGCAAAGTCTTCTTAGATCCACTGAGGATTATATAGCACTTATCGATCTGATGATTTACTATCAAAAAGACATAATTTATGGTAAAATGAACCATTATAAAAAAATGATTTTTAAAGACCAACATGCAATTATAGAATCGATTATACCGTTTAAAAGTAAAGCCATGTTATTAGAGGAATTAGAACTAATGCTTGTGCTTAAAAATAAACTCACACAATATATCAATGAGCGATTAGCGTTTGATAATCTGATGTTGGCATTAGAAAGAAGGATTGAACGTGAAGAATAAAGTTGTAGGCATTCGCTTTAAGACTGCCGGTAAAAAATATTATTTTGATCCCCTCGAGTTTGATTTAAATCCCGGGGATTTTGTTGTAGTTGAAACTGTACGAGGCATTGAACTTGGCGAAGTTATTGAAGCCATGAAAACTATTGATGAAGCAGAACTGATTGCTTCATTAAAACCTGTATTGCGCAAAGCCACTGAAAAAGATATAGAACAAGAAAAAAGAAATAATGAAGAAAATACACTCATTATGAAGGTATGTAAACAGTTAGTTATCAAGCATAAACTTGATATGAAATTACTTGGGACAGAATATACACTTGATAAGAGTAAACTGATTATCTATTTTACGGCTGAGGGTAGAATTGACTTTAGAGATTTAGTTAAGGATTTAGCCAATGAGTTCCGTGTAAGAATTGAGTTAAGACAAGTTGGTGCCCGTGATGGAGCTAAATTCCTAGGTGGCATTGGACCATGTGGTTATTTACTATGTTGTAACACGTTCTTAGGAGAGTTTGAAACGGTCTCGATTAAAATGGCTAAAAATCAAAACTTATCACTAAATCCAACGAATATATCCGGATTATGTGGTAAATTATTATGTTGTATTAGATATGAAGACGATACTTATTACGAGTTCCGTCAAAAGATGCCTAAAATGATGTCTAAAGTAAAAACTGTTGAAGGCATCGGAAAAGTCATTGCATCCAATATTATTGATTTAAGTGTTAAGGTTTTATTTGAAGATAGCGTCATTAGACATTACAAAGTAGATCAACTACTTAAAATCTTTGAATACGATATTCCAAGTAATGGTGACAATGATAATGAAGTCGTTGAATAAAGAAGAAGTTATTAACGATTTATTAGGTTATGATGGGATTAAAATTATTCAAAGACCTGATATGTTTAACTTTTCACTTGATTCAACCTTACTCGCAGATTTTGTGCCACTTAACAGTAAAATTCGGTCTATAATGGATTTTGGAACAGGGTTTGCCCCTATTCCGCTATTTTTATCACTTAGAACAAATATTCCTATTACAGGGATAGAAATTCAAAAAGAAGTTGCAGATTTAGCAAAACGTAATGTTTCACTAAATCACTTAGACCATCAAATCACCATCATCGAAGAGGATATCAAAAATTTACCAAAACGCTTTCCATCAACTTCGATTGATTTAATTACATGCAATCCACCATTTTTTAAATATAAAGCATCCTCAAATATAAACGAATCACCTTTTAAAACTGTTGCGCGTCACGAAGTATTAATCGATTTAGCAACGATTATCAAAGTAGCTAAAACATTATTAAACAACAAAGGCCATTTAGTAATGGTACACCGTGCTGAACGGTTAACAGATATTATTACTTTACTAGAGGCACATAAATTTGCATTAAAACGATTGCGTTTCGTGCATCCGAAAAAAGAAGAATTTGCTAATATGGTATTAATTGATGCTACAAATAATGGATTACCAGGTGTAAAAATATTACCACC
Source organism: Liberiplasma polymorphum (assembly GCF_043951795.1). Lineage (NCBI taxonomy): Bacteria > Bacillati > Mycoplasmatota > Mollicutes > Liberiplasmatales > Liberiplasmataceae > Liberiplasma > Liberiplasma polymorphum. Next base: position 23,857 of record NZ_JBIOAG010000013.1, read on the forward strand.
ACTTTATGTACATGAAAATAATACATACACCGAAGAAATAATGAAAATATTTAATTATGGAAGAAAGTGATTTTATGTATCATCAAAAAAGTTATCATGAAAATAAACCAACACTTTATTTGGTTGCAACGCCCATTGGTAATTTAGAAGATATTACATTAAGAGCACTTAGTATTTTAAAAACCGTAGATTTAATATACGCAGAAGATACTAGAAATAGCGGCCATTTACTTAAGCATTTTGACATAAAAACCCCTATGCATAGTTATCACACCCACAATGAAAAATTAAGAAACGAACAAATTTTAGAGGAGTTAAAAAGTGAAAAAAATATTGCTTTAATTAGCGATGCTGGAACCCCTCTTATTAACGACCCCGGAGAAACACTTGTGCAAGATATTATCAGTGCAGGGTATCCAGTAGTTAGTATACCTGGACCTACGGCATTTTTAACTGCCTTAACAAGTTCTGGTATAAAAAGTCATCCATTTATATTTTATGGCTTCTTGCCACAAAAATCTTCAGCTAGAAAAAAGGCGCTAGAATCGTTAAAAAAATCACCTTATACGTTGATATTTTATGAGGCTCCGCACCGCATCAACGAGACTTTACTTGACTTAAGAACGATATTTAAATCACGCAAAGTTACCCTCGCAAGAGAATTGACTAAACGTTTTGAGGAATATATCCACATTGACTTAGAAACCTTTAATGAGTTCTTAGAACTAAAAGGAGAAATGGTTTTAGTTGTTGAAGGATTTACTGATGACACCGTTGTAACAGAAGGTGACGTCATTAATCATATAGAATTACTTATTCAAGATGGCTTAAGTGAAATGGAAGCCATAAAAAAAGCGGCAAAATCAAGAAACATGAAAAAAAATGATGTTTACATGGCGTATCAAACCCATAAAAAACATTTTCAAGATTAAAGGAGTGACCTTTCATGTCTAAAACATTTTATATTACAACACCAATCTACTATCCAAGTGGAAAATTACATATTGGAAACACGTATACAACAGTGTTATGTGATACTTTAACACGCTATAAAAAGTTACGTGGATTTGATACTTACTACTTAACTGGAATGGATGAACACGGAAAAAAAATCGAAACGGTAGCTTCTGAGAGAAATCTTTCACCTATAGATCATGTAACAGAAATGGCTAATGAAACTAGAGCACTTTGGGACAAACTAAATATCTCTTATGATGATTTTATTCGTACAACAGAAAAACGTCATAAAACGGTAGTTCAAAAAATCTTTGAACAGTTACTTGAACAAGGAGATATTTATCTAGGAACCTATAAAGGTTATTACTGTATGCCTTGCGAATCTTTTTATACTGAGACGCAATTATCTGAAAATCATACTTGTCCAGATTGTGGAAGAGAAACCAGTCAATTAGAAGAAGAAAGTTATTTCTTTAAATTATCAAAGTATCAGAAAAAACTATTACATTTTATTGAAGATAAACCAGATTTTATTACCCCAGAAACAAGAAAAAATGAAGTCATTGCTTTTATTAAACAAGGACTTAATGATTTAAGTGTTTCACGTACAACTTTTGATTGGGGAATTAAAGTTGTATCAAACCCAAAACATGTTGTTTATGTTTGGATTGATGCATTATCTAATTATATTAGCGCATTAGGCTATGGGACAGACCAAGATCAACTTTACCAAAAGTATTGGAATGGTCAAGAAGTCGTCCATGTTGTAGGAAAAGATATTTTAAGATTTCATGCAATATATTGGCCGATTATGTTAATGGCTTTAGATATCCCTGTAAATTTTAAACTACACGCACATGGTTTTTACATGATGAAAGATGGAAAAATGAGTAAATCAAAAGGGTCTGTCATTTATCCAGATGTTGTATTAAAGCATTACGGGCTAGATGAGTTACGCTATTTCTTACTTAGAGAACTTCCTTATGGTGGGGACGGTGTATTTAGTCCAGAAGCGTTTATTGAGCGTATTAACTTCGATTTAGCAAATGACTTTGGGAACTTACTAAATCGTACTATTTCTATGATCAATAAATATTTTGAAGGGACCATCTCAGGATTCCACGGAGACCAAACAGAGTTTGATCAAGATTTACAAAATACGATTACTGATGTCGTTTTACAATATAAAAACAATATGAATACATTAAAATTATCTTTAGCCCTTCAAGAAGTATGGCGTTTGATTTCACGTACAAATAAATACATTGACGAAACTATGCCGTGGGTCTTAGCAAAAGATGAAGCAAATAAAGATAAATTAGAAACTGTGTTATATCATCTAGCAGAATCTTTACGTCATATTGGTATCTTATTAAAACCCATTTTATTAGATGCTGCACCAGCATTATTTAAACAACTTAATGTCCCTGACAATCTTACTACTTGGGACGCACTTGAGTTTGGTGTACAAAAGGAATATCAAGTAATTAAAAAACCAATTCCACTCTTCCCTAGACTTGACGTAGAAGAAGAAGTAGAAAAACTTAAGAAAATTATTCAAGGTAAAGAAGAAATAGATGAAAAAGAGATAACCATTGAAGAAATAACCATTGAAGATTTTGTAAAACTAGATTTACGCATCGGTGAAATTATTCATTGTGAAGTACATCCAGATGCGGATAAATTATTAGTATCTAAAATAGATATAGGTAAAGGCAAAATTCGTCAAATCGTCTCAGGCATTGCTAAGCATTACGAACCAAAAGATTTAATAGGTAAAAAAGTCGTAGTAGTAACAAACTTAAAACCAGTGAAATTAAGAGGCGTTTTAAGTGAAGGGATGCTACTAGCAGGCTCAAATAAGAACACTTTAGAAGTTTTAACAACAGAAAAATTAAGTGCTGGAGACATCGTAAAATAATCGCTAAAAAAAACCACAAATAATTTGACAAACACGTGCTTTTAAGCTATTATATATGACGGTACATTTTTACAAAACTCCAAGCCCTATTATTATAATATAATTAGGAGGCTATCAAGCTATGAAAACATATATGGCAAACAATCAAACGGTAGAACGTAAATGGTTTGTAATTGATGCTGCAGGACAAAGACTTGGGCGCTTATCAACCGAAGTTGCTGTTATCTTACGCGGTAAACACAAACCAACATTCACGCCGCACGTAGACTGTGGAGACTACGTGATCGTAATTAACGCAAAACAAATCGAGTTAACCGGTAACAAATGGGATGACAAAAAATACTACACGCATTCTCAATATCCAGGTGGATTAAGAGAAACTACAGCAAAAGTAATGAATCAAAAACACCCAGAACGTATTATTGAATTTGCAATCAAAGGTATGCTACCAAAAGGAAGACTAGGACGTCAAATGTACAAGAAACTCTTTGTGTATGCTGAAGAATCGCATCCACATGCAGCTCAAAAACCTGAAGTTTTAGAGCTTAAAGGCTAAGGAGGCTATTATGGCTAAACAAGTTATGTACCGTGGAACCGGTCGTAGAAAAAGTTCCGTTGCACGTGTTATGTTAACACCTGGAACAGGGAAGTTTACCATCAATGGTAGAACATTTGAAGATTATATTCCTTCTGCAGCTACACGTCTAGACGTGTCACAACCTTTTGATTTAACAAATAGCGCAAAATCATTCGATACCAATGTAAATGTTTATGGTGGAGGAATCACCGGCCAAGCTGGTGCAATCCGCTTAGGAATTACTAGAGCATTACTAGAAGTCAACCCAGATTATCGTCCAACATTAAAAGCGGCAGGGCTCATTACTCGTGACCCACGTGAAACAGAACGTAAAAAATACGGTCTTAAAAAAGCACGTCGCGCACCACAATTTAGCAAGCGTTAAGAGCAATAAAAAAGCACAATTATTTGTGCTTTTTTTATAGATTGAATTTTGAACAAATCATACTATAATAGAATATGATGAGGAGGCGTTAAAATGAAAGTTAGAGTACGCTATGCACCAAGTCCAACCGGACACTTACATATAGGTAACGCAAGAACGGCACTATTTAATTATTTATTTGCAAAAAAATATGAGGGTGACTTCATTGTTCGTATTGAAGATACAGATATAGCAAGAAATGTTGAAACAGGTGTTGATTCTCAAATGGCTTATCTTAAATGGTTAGGCATTGATTGGGATGAGTCAATTGATAAAGATGGTGGTTATGGACCTTATAGTCAGCTTGAACGCCTTGATTTATATAGAAAATATACCGATATTTTATTAGAAAATGGCTTAGCCTATAAATGTTATTGTACCTCAGAAGAACTTACTGAAGAACGGGAAGCACAAATCGCACGTGGAGATGATCAATTTCATTATTCCAGAAAATGTTTAGGACTGCCAGAACAAGACAAACCATTTACCATTCGATTTAAAGTACCTGAAAATAAGCAATACACATTTAATGACATGGTAAAAGGTGAAGTAACATTTAGTTCTGATGATGTTGGTGACTGGGTTATGATGAAACAAAACGGGATTCCAACTTACAACTTCGCATGTGTAGTAGATGATTATTTAATGGAAATATCTCATGTATTACGTGGTGAAGATCATATTACGAATACACCAAAACAACTTATGGTGTTTGACGCCTTTAATTGGCGATATCCCACTTATGGACATATGACTTTAATTGTAAACGAAAACAATAAAAAACTCTCAAAACGTGATGAATCTATTCTTCAATTTATTGAACAGTATAAAGCATTAGGGTATTTACCTGAGGCATTATTTAATTTCATTACTTTACTCGGCTGGAGTCCTAAAGAAGAAGGAGAAATATTTACTAAGAGTGAATTTATAACTATGTTTGATGAATCACGTCTATCAAAAAGCCCAGCAAAATTTGATAAAGATAAATTAGCTTATATTAATAATCGATACATCAAGCAATTGTCACTTGAAGATACCATCAGTTTATGTCGTCCCTTCTTAGATTCAGCACAAATCGGAATCGATCAAGAAGATAGTTGGTTTGAAAGTTTAATTGGTGTGTTTAAAGACCGTCTTAGTTATGGACAAGAAATTGTAAAACTCTATCATGATTTCTTTGACCAAGCGTTCACTTTAGACTCTGAAGAAAAATCTTTCATGAAACAAGAGGGTGTTGTAAATCTAATCGAAATATTTAAAACGAAAATTATTGAAACATCTACATTAAACCCAGAATCTTTAAAAGAACTCATTAAAGAAAGTGGGAAACTCACAAATATGAAAGGCAAAATGCTTTTTATGCCGATACGTATTGCGGTAAGTGGAGCAATGCATGGTCCAGAATTACCACAAATGATGCATCTAATGGGAAAAAATAGATTACTTGAAAATCTAGATAAAACACTAGACCTTATTAAGTAAACTAACACCTAAAGGCTTTTAAAAAGCCCTGTTAAGCGAAAAATATTTGCATTTTAAAATAAAACCGTGTATAATTTACACTATCAATTAAAAAGAAGGAGATTTTGTTTTACATGACTGGAACAGTAAAATGGTTTAATTCAGAAAAAGGCTACGGATTTATTACCACTGAAGAAGGACAAGACATTTTTGTTCACTATAGCGCTATTACCGCTGAAGGGTTCAAAACATTAAATGAAGGAGATCAAGTTCAGTTCGAAGTAACTGAAGGAGATCGTGGACCTCAAGCTTCTAACGTAGAAAAACTTTAATGAATTAACTAAAAACAGGCTCTTGCCTGTTTTTTTCATGAATAACATTATCTATAAAACCTCGAATTATGATACAATTAATGTGAAAATAACTAAGAAACAGGTGAAAACACATGAAAATATTTAATACACTAACAAACACACTAGAAACTTTTAAGCCTATTCATAAAAACACTGTAAATATGTATGTGTGTGGGCCAACTGTTTATAATTATATCCAAATCGGAAATGCTAGACCGGTTATTTTCTTTGATGTGGTTAGACGTTATTTCGAATATAAAGGCTACACCGTTAATTTCGTGTCTAATTTTACAGATGTCGATGACAAAATAATCACAAAAGCAATCGAAGATGAAACGACTGAAAAAGTTATTGCTGAAAAATTTATTCAAGCATTTTATGAAGACGTAGAACGTGTTGGAAGTTCAACAAAATATCTGGCGCCACGTGTTACTGAATATATGAGCTCCATTATTCATTACATTGAACAACTTATTAATAAAGATTTTGCCTATAGTATTGATGGTGATGTTTATTTTAGAGTAAGCAAAATTAAAGACTATGGTATTTTATCGGGAAGAAAGATTGATGAACTTCAATCAGGTTCTCGTATTGAAGTTAATACCAAAAAAGAAAATCCACTTGATTTTACATTATGGAAAACTACTGATGTAGGCATCAAATATCCATCACCTTGGGGTGAAGGACGTCCCGGTTGGCACACTGAATGTGTGGCAATGATTGAGGATATTTTTGGTGGTAAAATCGATATTCATGGTGGAGGTCAAGATTTAATGTTTCCACATCACGAAAATGAAATAGCCCAACATCAAGCACTTCATCAAGAAGTTGTGGCTAATTATTGGATGCACAATGGGTTTTTAAATATTGATAACAAAAAAATGTCTAAAAGTGATAACAATTATATCTTTGTTAAAGATTTAGATACCGATTATATGGGATTTAGACTCTTTACACTAAGCACTCATTACCGTGCCCCTATTAACTATACAGATGAAGCATTAAAACATTATGTTACTGAATGGGACAAACTAAAACGCACCTATTCTCAAGCGTTTTATGCACTTGATTTAGCGGAATATTTAGATGAATCGGTCGAAGAAAATGATGATTTAAAAAAGATTAGAGAAGCATTTGAAACCGCACTAGATCAAGATTTCAATACAGCTAATGCCATTACAGAACTTCAAAATCTAGCCAAGTATACCAATCAAAAAGTACGTCAAAAAGATGGGTTTGATGCCCTCTTAGCGTCGCTTAATTTATTCGAAGATTTCTTTGAAGTGTTAGGACTAAAACCAGGGGTATCACGAATGAGTAAAGCTACCCGCTCAATCTACATGGAATGGGCTGATGCACGTAAGAATAAAGACTTTGATAAGGCAGATCGTTTAAGAGATGCATTAACAGAAAAAGGTGTTCTATCTTGACTCAATATAATGGACAAACCCTTGCTTATTTAGGTGATGCAATATACGAATTACTAGTCAGAGAATATTTACTTTCTAAAGGCATTACTAAACCAATTAATTTACATGATGAAGCAGTTAAATACACATGCGCTGAAGGTCAGTACAAACGTTTATCAATCATAGAACATAACTTAACTGAAGAAGAGTTAAGCGTTTTAAAACGTGGTCGAAATGGAAACATTTCAAGAAAAGCACGAAATGTTGATTTAAAAACATACCAGTATGCAACAGGCTTAGAAGCATTATTTGGATATTTATATTTAGATAATAATATGGATAGAATTAGAGAGCTATTCAATTTAATGACTGCGAACGACTAAACACTGCAGTCATTTTAAGTGGGAAAATCTTTACTTTTTATCAAACCGATTTAGACTAAAACTATGCTACAATAAATTTGTGAGGTGCATTGTATGGCGATATTAATCCATGGTAAAAATCCTGTTAACGAAGCAATTAAAGCAAGCCGAAAAATTTATGAACTTTATGTTTTGGAAAACCATGATCAAGAAATTATTTCATCACTTGATGTAAGAAATATCAAAGTAAAAAAGTTAAATAAACAAAAGATGAATCAAATGTTTCCTCCAGTACATCAAGGGATTGGGGCATTGGTTGCCGATTATGAAACCATGACACTAGAAAAGTCGTTAGCTCAAGCAGGTAGTAAACTATATATTATGCTTGATTCTGTAGAAGACCCACACAATCTAGGCGCTATATTACGCAGTGCAGATGCATTTGGTGTAACAGGAGTTATTATTCCAAAACACCGTAGTGCACAAATCACACCAACAGTAGTTAAAGTATCTTCAGGTGCGATTGAATATGTTGATATTATCAGCGTAACGAACCTGAATCAAGCGATTAAAACATTAAAAGAACATAATGTTTGGGTAGTTGGGACCGATTTAGAAACCAATCAAACTTTAGATGCTATTCATGTGGATACAGACTTATGTATCGTACTAGGTAGTGAAGGCAAAGGCCTTAGTCGACTAATAAAAGAAAACTGTGATTATACTGTTAAGATACCAATGGTAGGGCATGTGAATAGTTTAAATGTTAGTGTCTCATGTGGTATTATTTTACAAGATATTGTAAGACGAAAGGGTTAAGTTATGAAGAAATATCCACTTTACAATGATTATGAGCTTATTAGCCTAATACAAGAAGGGCATGAAGACGCGTTCTCATTCATGGTGGATAAATACTCCAGGTTTATTGCGAAAAAGATTCATAAGTTCAACCTAAATTATGATTATGAAGATTTGTTTCAAGAAAGCTTATTAATTTTACATAAGTCGATTACAAGTTTTGACGAATCATTTAATAAAACATTTACTAAATTTTTAGAACTCAATCTAGAACGGTATTTTATTACCTATATTAGAACTGCAAAATCAAGAAAACATACCCAAGTAACTCATTATCACGAGATTAAAGACTACAATCATCGCATAAAAGAAAATTCAGTTTATTTTTATGCACACCTAGAAGAAATTAAAAAAGTTTTGACAGAACTTGAATATCGTGTTTATATATTAAGAGAGATTAAAAATTATGATATAGAATTTATCTCCGAACAACTCGGAACCTCTTCAAAAACTGTTTATAATTCACTACACCGAGCGAAATCAAAGATAAAGGCGTATTTCAAAGGGTAAACCTTGACAAAAAGGTTTCTTTTTGTTAAATTATATATTTGCAAGGTTGTGAAAAAAATGAGAAAAAAAGTTATCTTAATCTGTGAAGTCTGTTTATCAAGAAATTACACAGTATTAAAGCATAAAGATTCAAAAGAACGATTAACGATGAATAAATTCTGCAAACGATGTGGAAAACATACCGTCCACAAAGAAAGTAAATAGGAGCGTGTCACTATGGTTAAAAAAACTGACGAGAAAAAACAAAGTAAATTACTTGAGATATTAAAAACTGAATACCCTTTTGAAGGTGTATTATTAGGATTCTTAGGAATTTTAGTATTGATTATTGGTGTGTATATTTTCGAAGGACAAGTGCTTGTTATTCGATTAACTTCATTATGGATTTTTAATACACCAACCAAAATTACAATCTTCTCTATCATTGTCATGGTAGTTGGGACAGGTGCAATTGCATTAGCATTTTCTCCATTCTTTATTCCAGGACTTAAAGAAATGAAGCGTGTGACATGGCCAACAAGAAGTTTATTCTTAAACCATACAGCACGTGTACTTGGATTTATAACATTCTTAGGGTTTATGTTCGTGCTTTACGATAGCGTATTAGCACCAATCTTCAGTTGGTTATACGAGATTGGATTCTAAGATGACCGCTACGAAGTTACCAGACAAAAGATGGTATGTAGTCCAAACCTATTCTGGATTAGAAAATTCAGTTAAAGCTAATTTAGAACGTCGTATTGAATCCATGCAAATGGAAGATTTAATTTTCTCAGTTGTTATCCCTGAAGAAATTCGTCTAGAGAAAAAAGCGGATGGATCTACAAAAGAAAAACTAGTTAAGCTCTATCCTGGATATATTTTTATAGAACTTATTGTTACTGATGACTCATGGTTTGTTGTCCGTAATACACCTGGTGTTACAGGATTCTTAGGCAGTAGTGGTGGCGGAACTAAGCCAATCCCATTACCACCCGAAGAAATCAACCCAATACTTAAAAAAGCAGGATTATTACAAACACCTAAGCTTGATGTAAAAATCGGTCAAAAAGTACGTGTTACTTCAGGACCATTTACAAATCAAATTGGGATTGTTGATGAAATTGATGCAGAAAAAGGCGAAGTTACAGTACTTGTTGAAATGTTTGGAAGACAAACGCCAGCAGAACTGAAATTCGACGAAATAGACCCACAATAAATTCACAAGGAATGATTTTTTCATTCCTTGTTTCTTTGTTTAAGATATCACGCATTTTCACTTGACACTAAACAGTCAATCGTATATAATAGCAAAGCGTGCATTATGCATGCGTTTAGAGTGGGAGGATTCCAAATAAAGAATCTGATTACCACATCACGAATAAGAGGAGGTGTCTATCGTGGCTAAAGATATTAAGACGGTTATTAAGTTACAAATTCCTGCAGGGAAGGCGAATCCAGCGCCACCGGTTGGTCCGGCATTAGGACAAGCACAGGTTAACATCCAAGAATTCTGTACTAAATTTAATGATCAAACAAGAGAAAAAATGGGATCTATTATTCCAGTTGTGATCACAGTTTATACAGACCGTACATTTACATTTGTAACAAAAACCCCACCAGCAGCAGATTTATTAATCAAAGCAGCTGGAATTAAAAAGGGTTCTGGAAATCCACTTAAAGAAAAAGTTGGAACGATTACACGTGATCAATTACGTGAAATTGCAGAACTAAAAATGCCTGACTTAAACGCAAATGACGTTGAAGCGGCAATGAACATCATTGCAGGATCTGCAAGAAACATGGGAATCGTAATTAAGGACTAAGCAATTAGTTGTTTCTAACAACTATTTGTGGGAGGAGATTCCGTTAGACCACATTTAGGAGGAAAAAAATATGGCTAAAGGTAAAAAATTCAAAGCTGCATTAGAAAAAGTAGATAAATCAAAACGCTATGCAGCAACTGAAGCGATTGGTTTAGTTAAAGAAATTTCTTTTGAGAAATTTGATGCTTCAATTGAATGCGCAATTCGCCTTAATATTGACCCACGTAAAGCGGATCAAAACTTGCGTGGTGCGATCGTATTACCACACGGTACTGGTAAAGTAAAACGTGTATTAGTATTTGCAAAAGGTGAAAAAGCAAAAGAAGCAGAAGCAGCAGGCGCTGATTATGTTGGCGATGACGAAATAGTAGATAAAGTATTAGCTGGATGGTTAGACTTTGATACTGTAGTTGCAACACCAGACATGATGGCTCAGGTAGGAAAATTAGGACGTACTTTAGGACCTAAAGGACTTATGCCGAATCCAAAAACTGGTACTGTAACATTCGATGTTGCAAAAGCTGTTGAAGAAATCAAAGCAGGTAAAGTAGAGTATCGTACTGATAAAGTTGGTAACATTCATGTTACTTTAGGAAAAGTTTCATTTACTGAAATTCAAATCCTTGAAAACTTAAGAGTATTCTTCGATACAATGATGAAATCAAAACCTGCAACCGCAAAAGGAATTTATGTACAAAACTTATCAATTGCATCAACCATGGGCCCTGGAGTCAAACTTGACCCAAGCTCAATCGCAAAATCATAATTACTTACAAACTCAACTATAAAATTCTGTCTAAGACTTAGGTGCTACGGCTTAAAATCCTAACGAGATGAAAGAATCAACTATATTTGTATATAGTCCTCTTTTATCGTTAGATAGAAGAGGTTTTTTATTAACACTATTGGAGGTGGAACTGTGTCACAAAAAGCAATTGAAAGAAAACAATTACTCGTAGAAGAATTAACTAAGAAGATAAAAGAATCTAAATCAGTTGTAATCTTAGACTATCTAGGATTAACAGTTGAAGAAGTTACAAATCTTCGTGTTGAATTACTTAACAACGGTTGTGAAATGCAAGTTATTAAAAACAACATTACACGCCGTGCAATGGCAGAATTGGGCTTTGAAGAAATGGCAGATCATTTAGTCGGACCTAATGCTGTTGCATTTTCAAACGTTGATAGCGTATCAGCGGCTAAAGTTGTTTACGAATTCGCTAAAAACCACAAGAAACTTGAAATGAAAGTTGGTATCGTGGACGAAGCATTCATGAACAATGCACAAATGACTACTATCGCAACTCTTCCATCAAGAGAAACATTACTTACAATGTTCGCAGGTGGATTATTGCAACCGATTAAAGAATTTGCAATCGGCTTAAGCTTACATATTGAAAATCTAGAACAAAATGCGTAAATCGTAAATATAAGGAGGAAACTACCATGGCATTAACAAATGCACAAATTATTGAAGCGTTAAAAGAAAAAACATTATTAGAATTAAAAGACTTAGTTGACTTAATGAAAGAAGAATTCGGAGTTGACCCAAGTGCTGTTGCAGTTGCTGGACCAGCTGCTGCTGCTGAAGAAGCTGCACCAAGCGAAGTAAACGTAGTAATTACTGATGCTGGAGCGAAAAAAATTGGAGTTCTTAAAGTGGTTCGTGAATTAACTGGTTTAGGACTTAAAGAAGCAAAAGAATTAGTAGACAACCTTCCAGGTGTTGTTAAAGAACAAATTAGCCCAGAAGATGCTCAAGAAATTAAAGCTAAATTAGAAGAAGCTGGCGCTACAGTTGAAGTTAAGTAATTTATTAGTCAGATAAAAAGACCTGAGTTTATATACTCAGGTTTTTGCCTGTCTAAAAGCCTTTAGAAAAGGGTGGATTTATGTCACATTATTTTTCTAAAAATACGGACACAAAATCAAATGAAAAAACGATAGCATACACCTATAGAGGATTCAATTTATCTTTTATAAGTGATCATGGTGTATTTTCAAAAGATCATGTTGATGACGCTACTGATTTATTATTGAATCACTTAAATATTAATAACGGCGCATCAATACTAGATTTAGGAACAGGTTATGGTATCATTGGCATTTCAGTTACGAAAGCATTTCAAACTAAAACACAGATGATTGATATCAACGAGCGTGCACTTACGCTAGCAACACGTAATGCACAACTCAATAATGTCGATGTTAAAATTATCTACAGTGATGGGTTTGAAGCTGTAAATGAAAGCTTTGATCATATCATTTCTAATCCACCAATACGTATTGGAAAACAATCATTATACCAATTATTTAAAACCGCAAAAGAGCATTTGAATAAAAACGGCACACTTTGGCTTGTCATGCATAAGAAACATGGCGCTTTATCTGCAATCGAATTTCTGAAAAATCATTACGAGGTTCATGTAGTTAAAAAGCAAAAAGGCTTTCATGTACTGCAATGTATAAACTCATTGACTAATTGACAAGCTTGTGCTAAAATATCAAAATGCGATACAATGCGCTTTTTTGTGTTGTAGTCACTTTTTTAAACAAAAAACGGGGTGAATATTAGTGAATTACAAAATTGTAAAATATGGAAAAGCACGTGAAAGAAGAAATTATTCTCGTGTAAAATCCAACATTGAATTACCTAATTTAATTCAAGTTCAAACAGATTCATTTAAATGGTTTGTCGAACATGGATTAGAGGAATTATTCAAAGACATTTCACCTATTGAAAACTTTACGCAAGATCTCGAACTGTATTTTGAAGATTTCGAATTCGGTAAAGCAAAGTATGACATTGCTCAATCGAAAGAAAAAGATTTAACTTACGCAAGACCATTACGCGTAAGTGTGAAATTAGTAAACAAAACTACCGGTGAAATTAAAGAACAAAAAATCTTTATGGGTGATTTCCCATTTATGTCTCCGACTGGATCATTTATTATAAACGGTTCAGAGCGTGTAATTGTATCTCAGATTGTACGTAGTGCTGGTGTATTCTTCTCTGAAGAGATTGATAAAAAAACTTTAAGAAGAAAATATTTAGGACAAGTTATTCCTAATCGTGGTGCATGGTTAGAATACGAAATCGGATCAAAAGATATTTTATTTGTTAAATTAGACCGTTCTAAAAAAATTCCAATGACGACATTACTTCGTGCATTAGGATTTTCTAGTACCGAACAAATGAAGGAACTTTATAAAAATAATCCATTATTTGATAGTACTTTAGAAAAGGACTTAACACGTTCATCTAGCGATGCAATCTTAGAAGTATATTCTAAATTACGACAAGGTGAAACCGCTACAATTGAAGGAGCAATGAGCTTCTTTGTTAGTCGTTTATTTGACTCTAAACGTTATGAACTTGCAGAAGTCGGACGTTACAAGCTTAATAAAAAATTAAATATCTTAAATCATTTACGCGGAAAATCTTTAGCACATGACCTAATTAATCCTGAAACAGGTGAAGTGGTTTTAGCAAAAGATGTAAATATAGACCGTAAAGTTTTAAAACTTCTTGATGAAAATAGACACTTATTTACCCAAGAAATTCCTGGGGTTATGGCTGCTGGACTGGAATATGATTTTGCAGCTCAAAAACAAGTGCTTGAAGCGAACCCTTACCTAAGTTATTTAACTGAAGAAGAAAAACTAGATATGATTCGCTCTCGAAAATATTTAACGACTGAAGAGTACGTCAAAGGTTATTTAAAACATCAAGGATTTACAAAAAAACAATTTATTGCAGATAAAGGAAACGAAGCATATGATGTCTTAGTTTCTACCATTGAAGAAACACTTAAAAAAGAAGACTTATATTTAGAACTTGCAAAAGTGGAAATATTAGATATTAACCATAGAAATCGTCAAGATGAAGAAATTGTTATCCGAGTAATCGGAAACAATACTAAAGAAGACAAAGAACATATCGTGCCTTCTGATATCATCGCAAGTATCGGTTACTACTTAAACTTATTTGACAACTATGGTCGCCTAGATGATATTGATCATTTAGGAAACCGTCGTTTAAGACTTATTGGTGAATTACTGAAAAATCAATTTAGAATTGGATTATCTAAATTAGAGAAAAATGTTAAAGACAGAATGAGTACACAAGGGGCGCAAGATATTACTCCACAAAACCTCATTAATATTCGTCCTTTAACCAGTTCACTGAAAGAATTTTTTGGTTCAAGTCAGTTATCACAGTTTATGTCTCAAACCAATCCACTAGATGAACTAACACACAAACGTCGCTTATCAGCACTTGGACCGGGTGGTTTAACCCGTGATCGTGCCGGATTCGAAGTTCGTGACGTTCATTATTCACATTACGGACGTATCTGTCCTATCGAAACACCTGAGGGACAAAATATCGGTCTTATCAACAGTTTAGCTTCATACGTAACTGTTAACAAGTACGGATTTATTGAAACCCCTTATTTAAAAGTTGATTCTAAAGATTTAGGTGACGGTCAATTTGAAATGACTGTTACAGGTGATATGGTATTTTTAACTGCAGATGAAGAAGAACAATACACCATTGGGCAAGCAAACATGCAGCTAGATGATGACAAAATAATTCTTAATGATAACGTCGTTGCACGTTACATGGGAGAAACTAAAATGTTTGCGAAAGAAACCATTGAACTTATTGACGTTTCACCAAAACAGATCGTATCTATTTCAACAGCATGTATTCCTTTCTTAGAGCATGACGATGCAAACCGTGCACTTATGGGTGCAAACATGCAACGTCAAGCGATTCCATTACTTCGTCCTGAAGCACCATTTGTTGGGACAGGGATTGAATACAAAGCCGCAAAAGATTCAGGGGCTTGTTTAGTAGCTGAAGCGCCAGGTGTTGTTGATTTTGTTGATTCAAAATCTATCATAATTAGAAAAGAAGACGGTACTTATGATACGTATCGCTTAAGAAAGTTCGAAAGAAGTAATCAAGGAACCAATATGAATCAAATTCCAATTGTAAGAATTGGTGATGTGATTGATGCTGGAGATGTTATTACAGATGGTCCATCAATGGATCAAGGTGAACTTGCATTAGGTAGAAACGTAGTCGTTGCATTTATGACCTGGAATGGATACAACTATGAAGATGCGATTATTTTAAGTGAACGTCTTGTTAAAGAAGATGTATATACTTCAATCCATATTGAAAAGTATGAAGTTGAAGCACGTGAAACAAAACTTGGTAAAGAAGAAATTACCCGTGAAATTCCTAACGTTGGAGAAGAAGGCCGTCGTTTCTTAGATGATACAGGCATTATTATTCCTGGTGCAGAAGTTGAAGAAGGCGATATTTTAGTTGGTAAAATTACCCCTAAAGGACATACTGATCCAACCCCTGAAGATAAACTGCTCTTAGCAATATTCGGTGAAAAATCACGTGAAGTTAGAGACACTTCATTAAGAGTACCTCATGGTGGAGGCGGAATCGTTCAAAGCGTTAAATATTTTTCTCGCGCAAATGATGACGAATTACCACCAGGTGCAAACGAAGTTGTTCAAGTATTTATTGTTCAAAAACGTAAAATTTCAGAAGGTGACAAGATGGCGGGTCGTCATGGTAATAAAGGGGTTATCTCTAAAATATTACCTGAAGAAGATATGCCATATTTACCAGATGGAACACCAATCGATATTATGTTAAACCCACTTGGAGTACCATCACGTATGAACATTGGCCAAGTTCTTGAAATTCATTTAGGAATGGCAGCTAAACGTTTAGGTATTCACGTTGCAACACCAGTATTTGATGGGGTTGAGAACGATGACCTTGTTGAAATTATGAAAGAAGCTGGGATGCAACCAAACGGTAAAACAAAATTATTCTCTGGTAGAACCGGTGACGCTTATGATAATGATGTATCTGTAGGCGTTATGCACATGATTAAACTAGACCACATGGTTGACGATAAACTTCATGCACGAAGCGTCGGACCTTATACCCTTGTAACACAACAGCCAATGGGTGGTAAAGCTCAAAATGGTGGACAACGTTTCGGAGAAATGGAAGTATGGGCACTTGAAGCATATGGTGCTGCTTACTGTTTACAAGAAATGTTAACTGTTAAGAGTGATGACATTATTGGTAGAAATAAAGTATTTAGAGCAATCGTTGATGGAAAAAGCATTCCAGGACCAAGCCTACCTGAATCATTTAGAGTCTTAACGCGTGAACTTCAAGCCTTAGGTATTTATGTTGAACTCATTAATCGTGAAACAAAGAAAAATGAGGCAAACAAATCCTTAGTTGAAGATTCAGACGCAGAAGACTTTATTGACAAATACGGCTTCAATTCCTAAAGGCAAGGTGATTTGATATGAGTAAAAAATTCTCACATTACAAAATCCGATTAGCATCACCAGAAGAAATTCTATCATGGTCATTCGGAGAAGTAGAAAAGCACGAAACCATCAACTATCGTACACTAAAACCAGAACGCAAAGGGTTGTTCTGTGAAGAAATATTTGGTCCAACAAAAGATTTCCAATGTGCATGTAATAATAAATCTAAAAGAAGCTCACAAAGTGGAAAAAAATGTCCGGTTTGTGGTGTAGAAATAACTGAAAGTAAAGTACGTCGTGAACGTATGGGGCATATTAAACTTGCAGCACCAGTTGTTCATACTTGGTACTTAAGAAATACACCTTCACGTATTGCTACATTACTTGATATTAAACCAAAAGACTTAGAAGAAGTTGTATACTTAGCGTCATACATTGTCATCGACAAAGGTGATACTGACTTACAATACAAACAAATTCTTTCAGAAGCGAAATATACAGAAAAATATATGGAGTATGGTAGTCGTTTCAGAGCTTTAACAGGTGCTGAGGCGGTTAAGATTTTACTTCAACAACTAGATTTAGCTGAGGATGCGTATAAATTACGTAAAGAACTTCCTCATGCTGCGAAACAAAAACGTGAAAAAATCATCAAACGTTTAGAAATATTAGAAGCGTTCAAAAATTCTGATAATAAACCTGAATGGATGGTATTAGAAGTATTACCAGTTATTCCACCGGAACTTCGCCCAATGGTACAACTTGATGGTGGACGTTTCGCTACAACAGACTTAAACGATTTATATCGTCGTATCTTAAACCGTAATAATCGTTTAAAACGTCAAATAGAACAAAACGCACCACATTTAATTACGAAAAACGAAAAACGTATGCTTCAAGAAGCCGTTGATGCTTTAATTGATAACTCTAAACGAGGACGTAAAGTTGTTGTTGAAAAGAACCGTCCATTAAAATCACTCTCAGATATGTTACGTGGTAAACAAGGACGTTTCCGTCAAAACTTACTTGGTAAACGTGTAGATTATTCAGGACGAAGTGTTATCGTAGTTGGACCAGACTTAGAAATGTATCAATGTGGTCTACCTAAAGAAATGGCTATTTCACTATTCAAACCATTTGTTATTCGTGAATTAATTGAACGTGATATTGCGACAAACATTAAAAGTGCAAAAGGTTTAATTGAACGTTTAGATCCGAAAATTTGGTCTGTATTAGACGAAGTTATTCGTGAGCATCCAGTATTATTAAACCGTGCACCTACCTTACATAGACTTGGGATTCAAGCATTCGAACCGATTTTAGTTGAAGGAAAAGCTATCCGCTTACACCCACTTGTTACAACAGCGTTTAACGCGGACTTTGACGGAGACCAAATGGCAGTTCATGTGCCACTTAGTGAAGAAGCTCAAGCAGAAGCACGTATTTTAATGCTTGCTTCAAATAACATTCTTAACCCTAAAGATGGTAAACCTGTTGTTACCCCGTCTCAGGATATGGTACTTGGAAATTACTATCTTACCCTTGAACGCCCTGGTGCAAAGGGGGAAGGTAAAGTATTTGGTGATTATAACGAAGCACTACTCGCTTATGAAAACGGAGAAGTTACCCTACACTCTCGTATAGCATTACGCGGTAGTTCATTAGGAAACGCACCATTAACTGAAAAGCAAAAAAATGGTTATTTAGTAACCACCATTGGTAAACTTACTTTCAATGAAATTCTTCCAAGAAGTTTCCCTTACTTAAATGAACCGACTCAAGAAAACTTAGAAGAAAATACACCTGATGTTTACTTTATTGAACGTGGACAAAATATTCCAGAAATTATTAAGGAAATGCCATTAGTAGAACCATTCAAGAAAAAATTCTTATCGATGATCATTTCACGTGTATTTGTTGATTTCAAAATTAACGAAACCAGTAAAATGTTAGATAAAATGAAAAATTTAGGATTTAAATATTCAACATTCGCCGGAATCACTGTAAGTGCGTTTGATGTTACGCCATATAGTAAAAAAATCGAAGAAATAGCGGCTGCAGACCACGAAGTTGAACAAATCCAAGAATTGTTTGAATTAGGATTACTTACTGATAATGAACGTTATGAATTAGTTCTTAAAGTATGGACAAAAACAAAAGACAGTATCCAAAAAGGATTACTAGCGGAACTACCAAAAGATAATCACATCTTTATGATGAGTGACTCTGGTGCCCGTGGGAATGCTTCAAACTTTACACAGCTTGCAGGGATGCGTGGACTTATGTCTAACCCGTCTGGGAAAACCATTGAGCTTCCAATTAAAGCAGCCTTCCGAGAAGGATTAACGATGAGTGAATTCTTTATCTCAACGCATGGTGCACGTAAAGGTTCAACGGATACCGCACTTAAAACAGCCGATTCAGGATACTTAACACGTCGTTTAGTAGATGTCAGTCAAGATTTAGTTATTACTGAAGAAGATTGTCAAACTGATAGAGGTATTATTGTTCATTCAATTATTGATTCTGATAACCGTATGATTGAACCGTTAATTGATCGATTAATTGGGCGTTATAGCCAACAAACAGTCGTTCATCCAAAAACAGGCGAAATCATCGTTCAAAAAGACACTTATATTACTGAAGCCTTAGCAAGACAAATTGTAAATGCAGGTATTGATGCAGTTAAAATCCGTACAGTATTAACATGTAATGCAAAAGGTGGATTATGTAAAAAATGTTACGGACAAAACTTAGCAACAGGTGAAAAAGTAGAAGTTGGTGAAAGTGTTGGGATTATTGCAGCACAATCAATTGGTGAGCCTGGAACACAGTTAACCATGCGTACTTTCCATACAGGAGGGGTTGCTGGTGCCGATATTACTCAAGGGTTACCTCGTATTCAAGAACTTTTTGAAGCGCGTACACCTAAGGGGAAATCAATCATCAGTGAAATCGATGGTAGAATTGATGACATCGAACAAATCAACGAACGCTATAAAGTTACCGTTAAAGGAAACTATGACATTCATGTCTATGAAACCAATAGTGGAGTTACTTTACTTGTAAAAGTGGGCGATGAAGTTGAAGCAGGTCAACAAATCACTGAAGGGTCTATCGATCCTAAACAATTACTTAAAGCTACTGATGCTGAAACCGTCCAAGAATATATTTTAAAAGAAGTTCAAAAAGTTTACCGTGCACAATCGGTAGAAATCTCAGATAAACATATTGAGATTATTGTTCACCAAATGATGCGTAAAGTTAACATCATTATTGAAGGTGACACTGACTTATTACCAGGTGCACAAGTTTCAATTAGAGAGTTCAAAGTTGCCAACGCAAACGCATTAAAAGAACGTAAACGTCCTGCAGTTGGACGTCCGGTACTCCTTGGTATTACCCGTGCATCATTAAGAAGTGAATCATTCTTAAGTGCAGCGAGTTTCCAGGAAACCACTCGT
Organism: Liberiplasma polymorphum; assembly: GCF_043951795.1. Classification (NCBI taxonomy): domain Bacteria; kingdom Bacillati; phylum Mycoplasmatota; class Mollicutes; order Liberiplasmatales; family Liberiplasmataceae; genus Liberiplasma; species Liberiplasma polymorphum. Next base: position 44,279 of record NZ_JBIOAG010000013.1, read on the forward strand.
GTGTTAACAGATGCGGCAATACGTGGTAAAGTGGACGATTTAGTTGGATTAAAAGAAAATGTTATCATCGGTGGTCTCATTCCAGCAGGAACAGGGATTTTAAAACATACTTCATTCGATTATGAAAAACCAGAACTAGAAGACGATGAAGATGATGAACCAATCAATCAAATTACCCGTGCAAAAGACGTTGATTTCGATGATTTCGATGATGATACAGACGAAGAATTATTTGAAGATTTAGCTACAGGATTTGATGACGACGATAATTTATATGAATAATTTGAAGGGTGGAAACACCCTTCATTTCTTTTTTTTAAAAAATTTTTCAAATCTATTGACACACCAGGTTCGGTGTTATATAATAACAATGCTTAAATATAAAGAAAAACATCAGGGTAGTGTTACAGCCCTTGTTTTTATGAGAACCACGGCACACATGGATGTGTTGTACATATTTAGAGAGGAGGATCCCAATGCCTACAATCAATCAATTGGTACGTAAAGGAAGACATTCTAAAATCAGAAAAACCAAATCACCACATTTAGGAATCGGTTTTAACTCAATTAAAAAAGAGTATACTGATGCACCTAGTCCACAAAAACGTGGGGTTTGTACTCGTGTTGCTACGATGACACCAAAAAAACCTAACTCGGCGTTACGTAAATACGCACGTGTTCGTTTAACAAACGGAATCGAAGTAACCGCATATATTCCTGGTATCGGACACAAGTTACAAGAACATAGTGTTGTATTAATTCGTGGTGGTCGTGTAAAAGACTTACCAGGGGTTCGTTATCATATCGTTCGCGGAACACGTGACACTACCGGTGTAGATAAACGTAAACAAGGCCGTTCAAAATACGGTACTAAAAAACCTCAATAATTTGAGCGTATAATTATAAAACGGAAACATACCTATTGAAAGGAGGAGTCAACTATGCCTCGTAAAGGACATATTGCAAAAAGAGACGTATTACCAGATCCGATGTATAATTCAAAATTGGTGACAAAACTCATCAATAGCATCATGAAAGATGGTAAAAAAGGAACTTCACAACAAATATTATATAACGCGTTTAATCGTGTTGAAGAAATTACAAACCGCCCACCACTTGAAGTATTCGAAGACGCATTAAAAAACATCATGCCGACATTCGAAGTACGTTCACGTCGTATCGGTGGACAAAACTATCAAGTACCAGTAGAAGTGCGTGAAGAAAGAAAATTCACTTTAGGGTTAAGATGGTTAGTATTATATTCAAGACTAAGAAATGAAAAAACAATGGAAGAGCGTTTAGCGAAGGAAATTGTTGATGCCGCAAACGGCGTTGGCGCTTCAGTTAAAAAACGTGAAGACATGCATAGAATGGCAGACGCTAACAAAGCATTTGCACATTATCGTTGGTAGAAAGGAGCACTCATTATGGCGCGTGCATTTAGTTTAGAAAAAACACGCAATATTGGAATTATGGCACACATTGATGCGGGTAAAACCACAACAACCGAACGCGTCTTATTTCATACCGGAAAGATTCATAAAATCGGTGAAACACATGATGGTGCTTCACAAATGGACTGGATGGAACAAGAGCAAGAGCGTGGAATTACAATCACATCAGCTGCCACCACTGCGTTTTGGAAAGACCACAGAGTAAACATTATTGATACTCCAGGTCACGTAGACTTTACAGTTGAGGTATCACGTTCGCTTCGTGTCCTTGATGGTGCAGTAGCAGTATTAGATGCCCAAGCGGGTGTTGAACCTCAAACTGAAACCGTTTGGAGACAAGCGACTGAATATAGAGTACCAAGAATTGTACTCGTAAACAAAATGGATAAAATTGGTGCAGATTTTGCATACAGTTTATCAACCATTAAATCGCGTTTAGGCGTTAACGCTGCAGCGATTCAATGGCCAATTGGTTCTGAGAACCAATTCTCAGGAATTATCGATTTAGTTGAAATGAAAGCCTATCATTTTGATGGAGCAGCTGAAGAAGTAGCTCAAGAAATTGAAATTCCAGAACACTTACAAGAAATCGTTGCAGAAAAAAGACAAGACTTATTAGAATCTTTAGCAGATTTTAATGAAGAACTTATGTTACTTTACTTAGAAGATGAAGAAGTCCCTCTTGAAATGATTAAAGAAACCATTCGTATTGCTACATTAAGTGTTAAATTCTTCCCTGTATTATGCGGAAGTGCCTTTAAAAATAAAGGTGTAAAAATGATGCTTGATGCTGTCATTAGTTACTTACCAGCTCCAACTGATGTTGTTGAAGTTAAAGGAACTTTAAAAGATGGAACCGAAGTAAAAATACCTTCAAGTGATGATCATAAATTTGCTGCTTTAGCATTTAAAGTTATGACAGATCCATTTGTTGGAAAATTAACATTCTTTAGAGTGTACTCAGGTGTCTTAAACAAAGGCTCTTATGTAATGAACACAACTAAAGGAAACAAAGAAAGAATTGGTCGTATTCTTCAAATGCATGCCAACCACCGTGAAGAAATTGACGTGGTGTATGCAGGTGATATCGCTGCAGCTATCGGACTTAAAAACACAACTACCGGTGATACATTAGCAGAAGAAAAATATGACATCATCTTAGAAAAAATGAACTTCCCTGAACCAGTTATTAGTGTCGCGATTGAACCAAAATCAAAAGCAGACTCTGATAAAATGGGGAATGCCCTTGCAAAACTTGCAGAAGAAGATCCAACATTCCGTACTTACACAGACCAAGAAACTGGTCAGACTATCATAGCTGGAATGGGAGAACTTCACTTAGATATCCTTGTTGATCGTATGAAACGTGAATTCAAAGTAGAAGCAAACGTAGGCGCACCACAAGTTAGTTACCGTGAGACGATTACTGTTGCTGCAAACATTGAAGGAAAATTTGTACGTCAATCTGGTGGACGTGGACAATATGGACACGTTTGGATCAAATTCGAACCAAACCCAGGAAAAGGATTTGAATATGCTGATGCAGTTGTTGGTGGTGTAGTTCCACGTGAATATGTTCCAGTAGTCGGAAAAGGAATCGAAGAATCTTTAGAAGACGGAATTATTGCGGGATATCCATTAATCGACCTTAAAGCAACATTATATGACGGGTCATACCATGATGTAGATTCATCAGAAATGGCTTTCAAAGTAGCTGCAGGAATGGCACTTAAAAAAGCGAAAGAACTGTGTAAAGCAATTCTTTTAGAACCAATCATGGATGTAGATGTTATTGTACCAGAAGATTACTTAGGTAATGTTATGGGAGATATCAACTCACGCCGTGGTAAAATTGAAGCACAATCACAACGTGGAAACGCATACCAAGTGGAATCTAAAGTTCCATTATCAGAAATGTTTGGTTATGCAACGAGCTTAAGATCAAATACTCAAGGTCGTGGGAATTACTCAATGTCATTTTCTCACTACGAACCAGCACCTAAATCTATTGCCGAAGAAATTATTAAAAAACGCAACGGCTAAAAGTTTTAATGACTTGCAATATAGAATATTTTAAGTTAAAATAACAATGTTATAAGACCATACTAAGGAGGAAAATCTAAAATGGGAAAACAAAAATTTGAACGTAATAAAATCCATGTCAATATTGGAACAATTGGACATGTTGACCATGGGAAAACTACATTAACTGCTGCAATTGCAACTACACTTGCTAAAAGAGGAATCGGTGGAACAACTGCTGCTGACTACGCTTCTATCGATAACGCACCTGAAGAAAAAGAAAGAGGAATCACAATTAACTCTGCACACATTGAATATTCAACTGAAGCGCGTCATTACGCGCACGTTGACTGCCCAGGACATGCTGACTACGTTAAAAACATGATTACTGGAGCTGCACAAATGGACGGAGCTATCTTAGTTGTTAGTGCTGCTGATGGACCTATGCCACAAACACGTGAGCATATCTTATTAAGCCGCCAAGTTGGTGTACCTAGACTTGTTGTATTCATGAACAAAGTTGACATGGTAGACGACGAAGAATTATTAGAATTAGTAGAAATGGAAATTCGTGAATTATTAAGCGATTATGACTTCCCTGGAGACGACATTCCAGTTATCATGGGATCTGCGTTAAAAGCATTAGAAGGTGACGAAGCATACGAAGAAAAAATTCTTGAATTAATGGAAGCTGTTGATACTTACTTCCCTAACCCAACTCGCGAAATCGACAAGCCATTCATGATGCCAATCGAGGACGTATTCAGTATTACTGGACGTGGAACTGTTGCGACAGGACGCGTAGACCGTGGTACTGTTAAAGTTCAAGAAGAAGTTGAAATCGTTGGTATTAGACCAACTAAAAAAACTGTTGTTACAGGTGTTGAAATGTTCCGTAAATTATTAGACCGTGCTGAAGCAGGGGATAACATTGGAGCATTATTACGCGGGGTTACTCGTGATGATATCCAACGTGGACAAGTATTAGCGAAACCAGGAAGCGTTACGCCTCATACTAAGTTCCGTGGAGAAGTTTACGTATTAAGTAAAGAAGAGGGTGGACGTCATACTCCGTTCTTCTCAAACTATCGCCCACAATTCTACTTCCGTACTACAGATGTTACAGGTGTCATCGAATTACCAGCTGGTGTTGAGATGGTTATGCCTGGAGACAACGTAGAGATGATTGTAGATCTTATTCATCCAATTGCACTTGAGCAAGGGACTAAATTCTCGATTCGTGAGGGTGGACGTACCGTTGGTGCTGGTGTAGTTGCTGAAGTTCTTAAATAATTAATACATATTAAATGTCTAAAAGGCCATAAAGAAAGATCAATTGATCATTTATTCTTTACGGCCTTTTTTAATCCCCAAAAAATAAGCGCTTACACAATTCGTTTAAAATCCCTATAAAACACTATACATAAGCGATGCTTATGCTATAATAAAACTAAAAGTAGATGCCAAAAATTACATGGAGGACAGGAATTTTATGAAACAATACGAAACCGAAAAGATCCGTAATATCGCTATTTTAGGCCACCTCGGTTGTGGAAAGACTTCATTATCCGAATCCATCTTGTTAGCAACAGGTGCCATTGAAAAAAAGGGTGAAGTAGAAAAAAAGAGTACTGTATCAGATTATTTACCTGAAGAGCATGCACGTTTAACTTCATTATCGATGTCATTAATCCCAGTTGAATGGAAAGATTATAAGTTCAACTTTATTGACACACCAGGTAGTGAAGAATTCATGGGAGAAATTAACCAAGCATTATCAATTGTTAAAGGAGCTGTACTAGTTATAGACGGTTCTAAAGGGATTGAAGTAGGAACAGAACGTCTATGGATTGAGTTAACTAAACGTCATATACCAACCCTCATCTACATTAACAAACTAGACAAAGAAAACATTAAATTTGAAGAACTTATGACTAAAATACGTGACCGTTTTGGTAAACAAGTAGTACCATTTGCCTGGCCAATTGGCGAAGGTGAAACGTTTAACGGCTATGTTAATTTAGTTGACGACCAAGCAAAAATATCAAACGGAACCATGTGTGTAGACGCACCGATGCCAGACGACTTAAGCGATAAAGCATCAGAATTACGCGAACAAATCATGGAATCAGTTGCTGAGACAAGTGAAGAATTACTAGAAAAATATTTTTCTGGTGAAGCTTTAACTAAGGAAGAGATTCATTCTGGCTTAAGAAAAGGTGTCTTAGACGGTGAACTTAAACCAATACTAGTTGGTTCTGCAACGAATACTTTAGGTGTTAGAACCATGCTTGATATGCTTGTTTATTTCTTACCAGCACCAAACGAACTTAACCCAATGAAAGGTAAAGACTTATCATCCGATCAAGTTGTAGAACGTAAAACGATAGACTCTGAACCTTTTTCAGCTTATGTATTTAAAACTACTGTCGATCCATTTATTGGAGCGGTCAATTTATTCAAAGTAGTTTCAGGAACGCTTAGCGTTGGAAAAGAAGTCATGATTACCAACACTAAAAAAACCGAAAAAATTAATCAACTATTCTCACTTCGTGGGAAACAACAAATTTCAGTAGATGCACTGAGTGCTGGCGATATTGGAGCGGTTGCTAAATTAGATAATATTTATACAGGATGTACTTTAGCAGATCCTAAAAAACCGATTATTTTTGAACCAGCAGAAGTCCCATCACCAACCATTTATGTCGCTATACATCCTAAAAACAAACAAGATGAAGACAAAATTTCATCTGCATTACAACGTTTGAATTTTGAAGACCCTACATTTGAGGTGCGCAGAAATAAAGAAACTGCACAGCTTTTAATTGGTGGTCAAGGAATGACGCATATTGGGTATATCGTTGAAAAAATGAAAAATATGTTTAAAGTTGAAGTTGATACTTCAGATCAAAAAATTGTTTATCGTGAAACCATTAAACAAAAAACTCAAGCTCAAGGCAGACATAAAAAACAATCAGGTGGATCGGGTCAATTTGGTGATGTTCATATTCGTTTTGAACCACTAAATCCTAACGAGCACGACTTTGAATTTACAGAAGAAGTCTTTGGTGGGGCGGTTCCTAAAAACTATTTTCCAGCTGTTGAAAAAGGACTAATCGATATATTAGAAAAAGGCCCACTTGCAGGATTTCCTGTTATTGGCCTTAGAGCAACTTTATATGATGGATCATATCATGCGGTAGATTCAAACGAGATTTCATTTAAGTTGGCTGCCGGACTTGCGTTTAAAGAAGCGTGTAAAACCGCAAAGCCAACCATCCTAGAACCAATCATGAATGTTAAAATCATGGTAAAAGATGAGTATGTTGGAGATGTAATGGGTGATATTAACAAACGACGTGGCCGTGTACTTGGTATGGAACCTATAGAAGGTGGTATGCAGGTTATTTCTGCAGATATTCCGGAAGCTGAAATTGTTAAATATACCATTGACTTAAAAGCCATGACACAAGGAAGTGGATCATTCACACGTGATTTTGCTAGGTATGATGAAGTTCCTTCTCATTTAATCGATAAAATTATAGAAGAACATAAAAAAGAAAAGTAAGATATTAGAACCATTTAAGGATTAGGAAACTAATCCTTTTCTTTTATGTAAAATATTATAAAAAAAGGCAAAAAAACGTTATAATATAACTTACGAGGAGTTGATAATATTGTATATAGATACCCATGTCCATTTAAATAGTGATGTCCTATATGAGAATCTCGATATGTATATAAAAAAAGCAATCGATGCAAACGTAAGCAATCTTGTCGTCATAGGGTTTGACCACTTGACCAATCAACGCGCAATAGAGATTGCAGAAAAATACCCCTTTGTTTTTGCATCAGTAGGTTTTCACCCGACTGAGGCAAAAAATATTACACAAAAAGATTATGATGTACTAGATAAACTATTAACACATGAAAAAGTCGTAGCCATCGGTGAATGCGGACTTGATTTTTACTGGGATAAAGACCATAAAAAAGAACAAATCGACGTTTTCGAAGCCCAAATATTACGTTCTAAAAAATTAAATAAACCCCTTTCGATTCATATGCGTGATGCTTCAGAAAAGATTTATGAAGTCATGGAAAAACATGCCCCCCTAAAAGGTGTAATGCATTGTTTTAGTGGATCAAAAGAAATGGCGCAAAAATTTCTTGATATTGGTTTACACATATCTTTAGGTGGACCTGTAACATTTAAAAATGCTAAAACGCCAAAAGAAGTAGCAAGTATTGTTCCATTAAATCGCTTGCTGATAGAAACCGATGCACCATACTTAGCACCGCATCCTTATAGAGGAAAGCAAAACGATTCAAGTTATTTACCTCTAATTGCTGAGGCAATCGCAAAAATTAAAGATATATCACTCGAAGAAGTAGCAACACATACCACAAACAACGCAAAAGCATTGTTTAACCTATAGGAGGCTAACCATGAAAAAAATATTACTAATCATCACATTACTTTTTACATTATCGCTTGCAGCTTGTGATTTAGCTTTTGAAAGTCCAAGTCCAAATAACGGACTAACAGATGAACAAGTAAGGGCCATGATTGAAGAAATTTTAGCAGAAAAAGAAGATGAAAATCTTCTATACTTAACCCAAGCACAACTTGAAGCATTTATCACTTCTTTAGTCCCTACTCATTTAACCGAAGAAGCAATCGCTGATTTAGTCGAGAGTTATTTACCGACTGATTTAACACGTGCAGAAGTTATTGATATTATTAGAGACTTACTACCTGAAAATAAGTACACTAGTGTTTACGAACTAGAAGCATTTGAACAAGCAATGGTTCAAATGCTAGAAGATCGTGCTAAAACCGTTGTAGGCATACAAGTTATGCGTGCTGATGGTGGAGGATCTGGTTCTGGGGTTATTTATAAAGCGGTAGGAAATACTTACTATGTTGTAACGAACCATCACGTTATTGAAAACTTTACAGAAATTGAAGTAATCTATGAACGCTATGGGATGTTGAACTTTATTGAATTTGAAAATATTACATTCTATGGTAGTGACCCAATTACTGACATGGCTGTAATTAGCTTTGAATCAACTGAATTTTTCCCAACAGTTGAGTTTGGCGATTCCTATGCATTAAGACCAGGACAAATGGTCTTTGCAGTTGGGAATCCATTAGGATTTCAATATTTTGGTAGTGTAACCATGGGCATCATCTCAGGACCAAGCAGGTTCTTAGATTCTGGTGCATTTAACGCTACTGTAATTCAACATGATGCTTCAATTAGCCCAGGTAATAGTGGTGGGGCACTATTTGATATCAATGGATATTTAATAGGGATTAATCACATGAAAATTGTGGATACGTTAGCGGCTAATATAGGCTTTGCAGTCCCTAGTAACACAGTAGAGCGCATCGTTAGAGACTTAGAAGAAAATGGGCGTGTCATTCGCCCTTATTTAGGGGTCATCTCTAGTGTGTATGTAAATCTTTGTGATACCGAGTATGGTGTTTGTATCGATGTACAAGAAGGTGGCGCTGCAGCTGCAGCCGGCTTACAAGACGGTGATACAATCGTGGGATTTAAACATGTTGATTGGGATGATTACATACCAATTTACAATTTTAACGATTTAAGAGAAGCAATTTTAAATTCGCGTGTTGGGGATGAAATACGCTTACTTTATATTCGTAATGGCATAGAGTATGAATCAAGTGTTACAACACTAAATCCACATCCTGACGATAACTAAATTACTCGCCTTTATTGCCTAGACAAATGTGTTGTAATTTTGACTATTTTACTATACAATGTTAAAGGCACTTTAAAGGAGGAAACACAATGGCTTTAACCGCAGGAATTGTTGGCTTACCTAATGTCGGTAAATCAACATTATTTAACGCAATTACTAATGCAGGCGCACTTGCTGCTAATTATCCGTTTGCAACGATCGAACCTAACGTAGGAACCGTCATCGTACCTGATGAGCGTCTATATAAAATTTCAGATATCGTTAATCCTAAAAAAATCGTTCCAACTACATTCGAATTTACAGATATTGCAGGTCTTGTAAAAGGCGCAAGTAAAGGCGAAGGATTGGGGAATCAATTTTTATCTCATATACGCGAGGTTGATGCGATTATCCATGTAGTTCGTTGTTTTGAGGATGAAAATGTTACCCACGTTGATGGGGATGTTGATTCTATTAGAGATATTGAAACTATTGATATCGAACTTATTTTCTCAGATTTAGAAATTGTTGAAAAAAGATTACCGAAAATTGAGAAAAAAGCTCAGTTAAAACTCGATCAAAATATGGAAAAAGAGTTTGAACTTTTAAAATTAATTCATGAAACTTTAATGGATAATAGACCGATAAGAAGCATACTTTTTAATAAAGAAGAACTTTCTTTAATTAAAGGATACGGATTTTTAACACAAAAACCTGTGATTTATGTTTGTAATATATCAGAAGAAGACTTTTCTAATAACCACGTCAATGCCCATGCACAATCTGTAATCTTTCATGCAGAAAACGAAAAAAGTGAAGCATTATTAATCAGTGCTAAAATTGAGGCTGAACTTTCGGAGTTAGAAGTTGAAGAAAAAGCGATGTATTTAGAAGAACTCGGTATCGAACAAACAGGACTTGATCAACTTATTAAAAGAAGTTACGAGATCTTAGGACTACAAACATTCTTCACTGCTGGAGAAAAAGAAGTACGTGCTTGGACATTTAAAAAAGGTATGAAAGCACCTGAATGTGCAGGTGTCATCCATAGTGACTTTCAAAAAGGATTTATCCGCGCTGAAACCATTAGTTATCAAGATTTATTGGATACAAAATCAATGGTTGCTGCTAAAGAACATGGTAAAATGCGTTCTGAAGGAAAATCATATGAAGTTAAAGATGGCGATATCATGTTATTCCGTTTTAATGTCTAAGGAGGCAAATTATGTTACTTGATTATATCTCGTTTATACTACTACTATTTTTCATGACGTTTTTTGTTGATATATTTCGACAATATTTTAAAACTAGAATGATTATACCTAGGAAAATGATGACAGCCAAAGAAGGCGGTTTGTTTGAACACTACATTATTGTAGGGATTTTAACAGGAATCGTCTTAAGTGTTCATTTAGCTACTGGACTTAGACCATTTGCTGAAGATAATATTTTAAGTAATATTATTCAAGTCATCTCATTTTCAATTGTAGGGTTTATATTTATTGTATTTATCTTTGTGTTTGTATTTTATTTCATAGCAGTTATTTATGCAAAAATTACGAAAATTGAAGATAAAGCCGCATTTTTTAGAGAACATACGCATAAAATGATTACTACAGCGTTTGTAATTGCAACCGTCTCTATTTTACTCGTTTTAATTACAACGATTATTGGATTATTAAATTAAGCATGCGTTGGCATGCTTTTTTCATTGATTAAAT